>NZ_JBPYCU010000010.1:0-182691 GCF_051846955.1 Cellvibrio sp. ARAG 10.3 | reverse complement strand
ATACGCATTCACCCGGCTCGGGTGTTGAAGTTGGTAGCTAATCAACTTCTTCAGAGAGATACAAGGTCGGATTAGGCAACGCCGTAATCCGACACCTATCACAATCAGACACCTCAAACTTTGTTGCGCACCAAATCCCGAATCAAAAACCGCCCCGGATTCAGCGCCTGCGCAAGCTCCCGGCTGACCGGCAAAACCTCCTGGCAGATTTGCGCCGCCAGTAATTCTGCACCCAGAGGCGTATATGCCAAGCCCCGTGACCCGTGGCCGACATTGATATACAACCCCGGATAATAACAGCCGGGCCGGTCAATCCTCGCCTTGGCGTTTTTACGCAGCGGCGCAAAATCCGCGAGGAATTTTTCCCGCTCGGGTACCGGGCCAATCAGCGGCAAATAATCCGGCGTAGTGCAACGAAACGCCACGCGGCCATTCAGTGTTTGCTCATCGAGCTCGGCAAAGGCGTCTGCCAGGGCGGGTGTTGTTTTGCGCAAGTTGTGTATATTGGTGAGATGATCTTCTGCGCGCAGTGCCGAGGATTTTTCCTTTAAATTAAAAGTCGCACCCGTGCAATGAAACCAACCTTGTTCAGTTGGGTAAGCCGGGCCGATATAACCTTCTCCGCACAGGACGGTTTTCAGTGATTGACTCGCATCGGTAGCGGGCAGATAACTGACTTGCCCGCGAATGGATTTGATCGGCAGGTGGGCAGCCTGCTCAAATGCGCGCGCATCCCGCGCGTTGGCAATAATGACGGTGGATGCCGATAGAATCGTCTGCCCGGAGGCATCGCACAGCGACCAGCCGTCGTGTTGCTGCTGCAGTGACATCACCTGCGTATTGCACGTCACCTGGATATTGGGATGCTGAACTAACGCTTTGCACAGTAGATGCGGATTGATCCAGCCGGCAGAGGGAAAATAAAGTCCACCACAAGCGACTGGAACACCAGCCAATTCGCTCGCCTGCTGTGCATCCACAAAACGAACCAGATCCTTTGCGTGATCAAACTGTTCCTGCAATAACTGATGCAGTTTTTCTTCTGCCGCATCGTGAGCCAATTGCAGCACGCCGGATGCTTGCGCCATTATCCCTTGCGTTTTATCAGGCTGATTCCAGACAGATTGATTCCAGAAGGTGCGGTAGTGATTTAACGCGAATTGCAAGCTGGTGAGATTAAAATTCGCGAGTGATTCCTGTTTGGGCGATAGCTTGGCATAGAGCACCCCTTGTGGATTGCCCGACGCTTCCTCTGCCACTTGTTCATGGCGTTCCAGCAAATGCACTTGCCAGCCACGCTCTGCCAGGGCGCGCGCCGTATGGCAACCAGCCAGGCCGCCGCCGATGACAAGTGCACGGCGTTGCAAGGGCAACGGGTTCAGATTAACGGCCCAAGGTGCGGGGGCGTAGCGGGGCGGTTTAATGGCATCATTGGCGGATTGCGCGAGCGCGGCTGCCTCTTCAACGCGCGCTGCAACCATCTCTCGCTTGCGGCCAAAGCCCGGCACTTTTTTTACAGTGAAACCCGCCCGCCGCAAACCCTGCTTAACAATTCCCGCCGCACTAAACGTCGCTGCCGTTGTGCCGGGGTGACTTAACTGACCGATCACATCAAACAGTACATCGCTCCACATCTGTGGATTTTTTGCCGGCGCGAAACCGTCCAGAAACCAGGCATCAATTTTTGCGCAGGCGCGGGAGAATAACGGATGAGGACTGCCAAGCAATTGTGAAAAACCGGTCGCCGCATCATCAATGATCAAGGTGAGATTGATACGATCTTGTTGAAATTTCAGGCGATGAAAACCGGTGCCGATAAATTCAGGGTATTGGGTGAGTAATTGCTGAGAGAAATCATCCAGCTCAGGCCACAACGCCAGCGCGCGAGCTAAATCCACCTTGTTCAGCGGAAATTTTTCCACACTGACAACATGCAACTGCGCATCGGACGGTGCCAGCTGATTCCAGAGTTGCCACGCAGCTAGAAAATTTAACCCGGAACCAAAACCGGTTTCGCCAATAACAAAGGTGTCCGCCGCGCCCAAGGCTGGCCAGCGTTCTGTTAGATGGTTATGCAGTAAAAATACATGTCGGGTTTCTTGCAAGCCGTTAGCACGGGAAAAATAGACATCCCCAAACTCCCTCGATAAGGGTTGCCCTTCGGCATCCCAATCCAATTGGGCGTGATGAACGCGCTCTGATTCTGTCACAAACCAAACTCATCAAGGATTTGTTCGCACCATTGTTGGATGCGCGCATCAGATAAGGTGAACTCATTTTCTTCATCCAAAGCCAGGCCGACAAAGTACTGGCCATCCGGCGTCAATGCCTTGGACGCTTCAAATTCATAACCCGCGCGGGGCCAATAACCGCAGGGCGTCGCACCGCGCGCAACCACTTTGCTATGCAGATAACCCATGGCATCCAGGAACCATTCGGGGTAGCCCACCTGGTCACCCAAGCCGTAGAGCGCGACTTTTTTCCCGGAAAAATCCACCTCGTCAATGTCATCCCAGATATCTTCCCAATCTTCCTGTAACTCGCCGTAATCCCAGGTAGGAATGCCGAGAATAATAAAATCGTAGAATTGCGCGGTGATGATCGGTGTTGTACTGATATTAAATATATCCACGCGTGCTTCACCAAGTACCGCGCGAATTTTTTCACCGGCCATCTCGGTGTAGCAGGTCGAACTGCCGTAGAACAAACCAATGGGAGCACGACTCATAATTGCTTTGCCCAGTCTCTGATCCAGTCGATACTTTCTTCTTCAGCGTCCAGCCCTTCGCAGGCATCCAGTACCAGCGGCTCGCCGATGCGCCGCGCACCCAGATCGGCAAAGGCCTCATCCAGCGCACGACCGCCTTCATTAAAGGTGGTGTAACTGCTGTCGCCAAGATTAATGACACCATACCGACGCCCTGCAATACGTGGAAAATCGCGCGTCAGCTGTAGATAAAGTGGTTGGATATTATCGGGCAGATCGCCCGAGCCGGTGTTGGATGTGCACACCAGCAAAATTTCGTTCTCATCGCGCAGAATGTCACTGACATCCGCCTGGAAATTTACCGTCACCGTGTGCTGTAACTGGCGCAATTCAGCCGCCACCGCCTCGGCTACCGTCTCCGCAGTACCCATGACGCTACCGACCAGAATCTGGATGGAAGCCATACGAAAAGCCTTTAACAAAAATCGGATGGGGCATGATAGTGGGTTTTGGTGGGATCGCAAACCGAAGGGCAGTCAGGACCGAGTTACACTCACACGGCGCCCCCATACCCCAACTGCCGCCACGCCTCATACACCATCACCGCCACCGCATTGGATAAATTCATGCTGCGGCTGTTGGCCTGCATGGGGATGCGCAAGACCTGCTCAGGTGGCAATGATTCGCGGATGCTGGCGGGCAGGCCGCGTGTCTCTGGCCCAAACACCAGATAGTCGTTGTCGCGAAAGCGGGCGTCGCTATGGGTCTGTGTACCTTTGGTGCTGAGCGCGAACAGGCGCTCCGGTTGGGCGCGGTCGAGGAAATCCTGCCAGTGGCGGTAGCGCTTTACATCTTGCCATTCCGCGTAGTCTAGGCCGGCGCGGGTCAGGCGTTTGTCATCCAGCTCAAACCCCAGTGGTTCGATTAAATGCAGGCCGCAGCCGGTATTCGCTGCTAATCTGATGATGTTACCGGTGTTTGGCGGGATCTCGGGCTCAAATAAAACAATGTGGAGCATTTGGCAAAATTACCTATTCTGGTCTAATGTTGTGTTAAGAGTTATTTTCGTGGCGTTAATTATAACAATTGGTTATTAGGCGAAGGATCTGTTAAAAACATTCGGAAGTGGCGCATTATTCAACAATAGGCTATACATACCTTACCTAAAATAAACTTTGCCAGTGAGGCAATCTTGTTGAAGCTGTTTGGTGCAAAAACACGTCAGAATGAAGTGATCGGTGTCGAGTTTGGCGCTGAAGGCGTGGCCTTCGCTCACATCCAGCGCTTCGCTACCCAGCAACCTCGGTTGACCCACTGTGAATTTCTCCCCTGCAATGGTGATGACGACCGGGCGGACATCCTTAAGAACCGCTTGGCTAAGTTGGGGCTGTCGCGCCTGCCGTGTCATCTGGTCCTGCCGCCGGCGGAATATAACCTTCTCTTGGGTGAAGCGCCAAAAGTCCCTGCTGAAGAGTTGGCAGAGGCGTTACGCTGGCGCGTCAAAGACCTCATTACCTTCCCCGTTGCCGAGGCTGTTATCGATGCTTTCCTGTTGCCGGAAGACAGCGCGCGCGGCAATAACCGCATGGCTTATGCGGTAGTCACCCAACGTAAACATATCGAAGCCCTGGTGGCTCAGGCTCGCGCGGCGCAATTATCGCTGAATGTGATTGATATTGCCGAACTGGCGTTGCGTAATCTGGCGGAAGCCTGTTGCGATACGCAGCGCGGCGTTGCGCTGGTGAAGTTGGGTCAGGGCGGCGGCAGCTTGCAGATTTTACGCAACGGTAACTTGTATCTCTCGCGTCAGTTTTCTTTAGCTTACAACGCCGGTTTGCTCGATGATTTGCCCGCCGAGGCACTGGTGTTGGAGTTGCAGCGCTCGCTGGATTATTTCGAGCGACAATTACGCCAGTCACCCCCGAGCCATGTGTTTATCTGCGGTGAAAATGTCACAGAAGATAAATTAACAGCGGACATTAAAAACAGCTTACCCATCTCCATTCGCTTACTGTCTTTGCACGAAGGTTTGCAGGTTGATGACACCGTGGCAGAGCACAACCTATCGCTGTGTTTGTCTGCTGTGGGTGCAGCCTTGCGTCAGGATCGGGTAGGGGAGGCTTGATGCAGCAGATCAATCTTTATCGCCCTGAATTTCGTCCCAGCCGTGAGCCGCTGCGTGCGGTACATATGCTATGGGGTGTGGTAGCGCTGATTTTATTACTGGGTTTCTATTCCGGTTTTACCTATCAGGGCAATGCGCGTTTGCAACAACAATTAGCCGATGAGCAAGCCCTGCTTGAGTCACAACAATTGACCTTACAAAAAATATCCTTGCAGCAAACCCGAAACCAACCGGCGCAGCTGGATGCCGAGATTGACGCCTTGCGGCAGGACATCGGTCGTCGGCAGCAGATCCTGGCGTTAATCACGGATCGGGATTTCGGCAATACGGCGGGTTTTTCGGCGCACGTTCAGGCGCTAGCGCGACAGTCGTTGGAAACCCTGGCGCTGGAACGTTTTTCGTTGAAAAGTGGTGGCAATTATGTCGAGCTGGCAGGAAAGACCCGCAAGCCGGATCAAGTGCCTCTGTACCTGCAACGTTTGCGTGCTGAGGACAGTTTCAGCAAGGTGCGTTTCGGTGTGCTGAATGTTGAGCGCAACCAAGAGGACGCCTATGTCTTGCAATTCCAGGTAGCCAAGCCTGCGGCCAAGGAGAAAAAATAAATGCCACCGGCGCTCACTCAACTCCAGCAAAAAATAGACAGCCGCGTCTTGCGCGAGCGTGTTTTATTATTTTTAACGGCGCTGGCCTTGGTGTTTCTGTTGTGGAGCCTGATGTTTCAGAATGCGATTGACGCGC
This sequence comes from Cellvibrio sp. ARAG 10.3, assembly GCF_051846955.1. Classification (NCBI taxonomy): domain Bacteria; kingdom Pseudomonadati; phylum Pseudomonadota; class Gammaproteobacteria; order Cellvibrionales; family Cellvibrionaceae; genus Cellvibrio; species Cellvibrio sp. ARAG 10.3. The sequence continues at coordinate 177,121 of NZ_JBPYCU010000010.1, read as the reverse complement.
GTCAGAGCGAACTGTCGAATCAACTGAACAATGTGCGCACCCAACGCCAGGCGCTGGACGCGCAAATTGCGACCGTTAGTCTGGCGGTGGCCAACAATCCCAACACGGAAAAACAAAATACCATTGCAACACTCAAAGCGGAACGCGCGCAATTGGATGCTGACCTGGCCAATTTATCCCAGGGGTTGGTGAGTGCTGCGGAGCTGCCACAGATCTTGCAGGATGTGTTGTTGCAAACCGGCGAATTGAAACTGGTACAAATGCAAACGCTACCGGTGCAGGAGCTGCAACTGGTGCGTGTCGCAAGCATTGACGGAAGCGAAAGTAAAGGCGCCGGTGTATTCAAACATGAAGTAGTGCTGAAAGTGTCCGGTAATTATTTCCAGGTGCTGACGTTTTTAACCTCCCTGGAAACCACCCGGTGGCGTTTTTATTGGGAGCAACTGGATTACGCCGTCACGGAGTATCCAAATGCTGATGTTGAATTGCGGGTCTACACATTAAGTGCAGAGAAGGGGCTACTCGGTGTTTAAAACCTGTGGGTTATTGGTCCTGTTAATAACGGCAACAGCGGTCCAGGCGGAAGAGCGCTTACGCGACCCCACCCGGCCATTAAGCTATAGCGTCGCAACAGGGCCGAAAGAACAAGCCTTGGTACTTAACTCCATTCTGATCGGCAGCGCGCGCAAATTGGCCATTATCAACGGGCAAACACTGCGTGAAGACGATGTCATTGCCGGTTCCGGAGGCGTGCGTATCAAACGCATCAGCGCCAACCAAGTGCAATTGCAGCAGGGCGACAGACAGTGGGAACTTTCATTGAATACGACATCGGTCAGACAATAACAACACCGATCCATGACACGACACATTGCACAGATTGAGGTCGATCAGGCTATGCCATACACCTTAGGTTTTACATCAAAGTTCATCAGTAGCCTGTTGGTGCTGACTCCTGTAATTTTATTGTCGGCTTGCTCGGGGCCAGCCGATAAAAAATTGGCAGCAGAAATAGAAATGGAGCAGGTTGTTGCTGATCAACAGCGTGCACCGGACGTGCCGGATGCGGTCAGCCAATCGTTATTGGATGCGCGCGCATCCAAACCGCAACCGCGACCCGGTGCCGAACGATTTGATGTCTCTGTGCGCGACGTGGCTGCGCGGGATTTTTTCCTCGGCTTGGTGAATGGCACTGGTGTGAATGTTGTGGTGCATCCGGATGTCAGTGGCAGCATTTCACTTAATTTGAAAAACGTTACCGTTGAAGACGTGTTGCGCGTAACCCGCGATATTTACGGTTACGAATACAAACACCAACGCGGCATTTACACCATCTATGCCAACGAATTGCGTACGCAGGTATTTCATGTCAATTACCTGGATGTACAGCGTGTCGGGGTATCTGATACCAGTGTGATGATCGGGCGTGCCCAGTCGAACAATAATTCCGGTGGCTATGGCTCAAGCAACTCCGCCGATCTGGGGGATACCGCCAACTTGCTGGGCATGTTGCAAGGCGACCAACAATCTGCCGGTGGATCCGGGCTAACACCAGGTTCGCGGGTGCAGACCCTTAATCGCACCGATTTCTGGGTGTCTTTGCGTTCAACGATTGCTGCGATTATTGGTGGTGAAACCGATGAACGCATGGTCGTGGTAACCCCCCAAGCGGGCATGATTGCCGTAAAAGCCTTGCCTCACGAATTGAGTGCGGTGCGCGAATTTCTGGAGCGCTCGGAGTTGAGCGTGAAGCGTCAGGTTATTCTTGAAGCCAAGATTGTGGAAGTTCAGTTGAATGAAGGCTTTGAAGCGGGCATTAATTGGGGCGCGATAAGCGGCCAGTTGGGTTACGGCTACAACCTGGAAGATGGTTTTGATATTTCCGGCTCGAGCGGGGCGGTAAATCGTTGGCGGCCCATTACACGGACTATTACCTATTATGACAACGAGGGTAATTTGCAAAGTATGTCTGTGCCAACACGTGAAGATACCGGCGGTACCTTTGCCGCTTTATTACGCGTGGGTGATATCACCGAATTACTCTCGTTATTGGAAACCCAGGGCGATGTGCAAGTACTCTCCAGCCCTCGTGTGTCCACTGTGAACAATCAGAAAGCGGTCATTCGTGTTGGTTCCGATGAATATTTTGTAACGGGTATTTCCAACAACACCACCGCCAATGTGTCTTCAGTGACCAGCACACCCAACATCGAACTTTCACCCTTCTTCAGCGGTATATCTCTCGATGTTACGCCGCAAATTGCGGAGAACGGCGAGGTGATTTTGCATATCCATCCGGTGGTGAGTGAAGTGCAAGATCAACTGAAAGTATTTACTGTCGGTGACGAAAATTTCTCATTGCCCTTGGCGCTGCGGGGCATCCGCGAATCGGACAGCATTGTGCGGGCCGCGAACGGACAAGTGATTGTGCTGGGCGGGTTGATGCAGGAAAACATCAGAAATGTTGATGGCAAGCGCCCGTTTATTGGCGACATTCCTATCGTCAATACCTTATTCAAAACCAAAAGTAAGCGCAGAACCAAAACGGAGCTGGTGATTTTGCTGCGCCCCATTGTGGTGGGTGAAAATACCTGGAATGAAGAGCTCAGCAAAAGCCAGCAGGGTATGCAACGCATGGGCGAGGCTTACCGGGAAAGATAACCATGTATCGTCAACATTTTGGATTGCAAGAGCATCCGTTTTCGCTGACACCTGACACGCAGTTTTTTTACAACAGTCAGAGTCATCGCGAAGTGTTGAGTACGTTATTGCTCGCGCTGCGTCACAGCGAAGGTTTTGTGAAGGTGGTCGGCGAAGTCGGTACCGGGAAAACCTTATTGAGCCGCAAGCTCCTCGCGAGCCTTGGGGAACACTATATTACGGCTTACATTCCCAATCCTTACCTTACGCCGGACGAACTTAAATGGTTTCTGGCGGAGGAAATTGGCATTGCCTATTCGCCGGAGATGCCGTCGTATCAATTACTGAAAGACATTAATTCCCGCCTGGTGGAACTGGCAAAAGCAAAACGCCAAGTGGTGTTGGTTATTGACGAAGCGCAGGCAATGCCCCGTGAAACGATAGAAGCGCTACGCCTGTTAACCAATCTTGAAACCGAAAAAAGCAAACTCCTGCAAGTGGTGTTATTTGGCCAGCCGGAGTTGGATGATTTGTTAAATCGGGCAGATTTACGTCAATTAAAGCAACGCATCGTATTTTCGGAATATTTGCAGGGGATCGAACGGAAACATCTACCCAGCTATATCAACTATCGGTTGAAATCTGCGGGCTATACCGGCGGTCATTTATTTACCCGTTCAGCCTTATCATTATTGTTCAGCGCTTCTGGTGGCATACCCCGGTTGATTAATGTGATGGCCCATAAAGCCATGCTGGCGGCTTATGGTGAAGGCGCGGATAAAGTCGGCCGACGTCACCTTGAGCGAGCCATTGCGGACACCAGCGAAAGCCGGTCCCTTGGGCGCTGGTTGGCGCGGCGCGATTATTGGTTGTGGCCTTCATTAGCGGCGTTAGCAGCCATCGGCATCGTCATTCCCGGTTTGATGGGAGTGACATGATGAGCCTGGTCAATGACATGCTGCGCGATCTGGCGGCGCGACAACAAGCCGATCATTCGACCGCATTGGAAAACGATGTACTGTTGCAGCAATCATCGCTGCTACAAAAAAAGCGCTATAACTGGGTGCCGAGTGTCGCGGTATTTGTTGCGGCTATCCTGGTGGTGTCGGTTGCGCAGATTGTGTTGCAGAAAAACGGTGAACAACCTTCGTCAGTGCAAACCAAAGCATCAGCAGAGACGCCCGAGTTTGTTTTAGCACCGCAAGCCTCGGGGTCACCAGCGCCTGCGTCTGAAGTACCTGTTGCGGAAAAACCTGTTCCCGAAGAACAGGTAATCGCAGCGCAAGCATCTGTGGATCCTACCGTGTCAGATAGCACCGTCTCTGTTAACGCTGCACCAAAAAATGCAGCGCAACAGGACACGATTTATCGCCTGCTGCAACGAGCAGAGCGTGCGCTGACGCTGGACCGTTTAACGGCACCTGTTGAGGATAATGCCTACGGATATTTCCAGGAAATATTGACATTGTCGCAAGGTAATCAACCGGCGGTGGAAGGTTTACAGCGCATTGCCGGGCGTTATCTGGCACTGGCACAGGACGCACACCAGCGCGGTGAATATCAACGGGCGGAAACATTGTTGCAACGCGCTGAATTTGTTGCGCCGGGTTACGCGGCCATAGCTCAGCTAAGAGAACAGTTACGGGAACAGCCAGCAGTAATGGCATCCGCCCGGGCCGTTGAAACTGGCACTGATGCCAGTGCGCAAGAAAAAGAAAGCGTGGAAGAACGCGCGTCGGTTTCCGTTGAGGCATTGCCAGTGGCAGAGGCTGAAATCCGCAGCAGCGATATCGATATCCAGCCCAACCCGGCCTGGCAAGACCAACAGATGGTTATCCAGGCCGATGCCCTGATTGCTCAGGGGAACGATGACGCCGCCGTGCTGGCGCTTCAGCAATTTGTTGCCCAACATCAGCAGCCGAGAAAGTCTGTCGTGCGCTTGTTCGATTTGTATATTCAGCAGCGCAATAACGAAGCGGCGCGTTTACTGCTGCAAGAGGCGAATGATTATTTATCGGTAACGGATCACACGCGACTGACCGCCCAATTATTAACCGCGCAGGGGCAGCATGCTGCTGCACTGGCTGTATTGGAAAAAAAGCGTGAGCAAGCCGAGCAAGATGAAAGTTATCACGCGTTGCTTGCTGCGCTCTACCATAAAGCGGCGCGTTATCAGGAGTCGGCCAACCATTATCGTCGTCTGCTGGATAATTTTGGTGAAAAGCCGGCCTATTGGCTGGGGTTGGCGTTGGCCCTGGATGCCTTGCAGCAGCATGCCAGTGCGCTGGAAGCCTATCGGCGCATCGGCTTGCAGAACGCCCAGCCCCAGGTAAAAGATTATGTTGCGCAGCGCATTGCTGCTTTATCGCATTAACAGGTGCCCAACACCATGACTACCATGGCAAAACGAATTCGTATCGGCGACTTGCTGGTCGAGAAAAACATGATTTCCGAGGCGCAACTGCAACACGCGTTGCAAGAGCAGAAGCTCAGTGGCCGCAAGCTGGGCAATACGCTGGTTGAATTGGGTTATGTCGAAGAAAATGCGTTGCTGAACCTGTTGTCGGCCCAGCTGAATATTCCGTTTGTGGAGTTGAAACAATTTCGTTTTGATCGCGCGTTGGTGCAGTCATTACCTGAAACCAGTGCGCGGCGTTACCGCGTTGTTGTGCTGCGTGAAGATTTTGATGGCCTGTTGCTCGGCATGGCGGACCCAACCGATCTATTCTGTCTCGATGAATTACAGCGCATTCTTAAAAAGCCGTTGAAGCCTGCTGTTGTACGTGAATCCGAATTGCTGGATGTATTGGATATTGCCTACACCCGCGCCAGCGAAATTGCTACCCTGGCCGGCGAGTTGGATGAAGAGTTGCAAGAGGCCGCCGTCGATCTGGCGGATTTTGTGACCGAAGCGGCCGACAGCGATGCGCCCGTCGTCAAGTTGTTGCAAAAGATATTTGAAGAGGCGATCAACACCAAAGCCTCGGATATTCACATTGAGCCGGATGAAAAAGTCCTGCGCATCCGCAACCGGATTGACGGCGTATTACTTGAGCAGGTGATGAATGAAAAGCGCATTGCATCGGCGCTGGTGGTACGCCTGAAGTTAATGGCTGGACTTGATATCTCCGAAAAGCGTTTGCCTCAGGACGGTCGTTTTAATCTCAAGGTAAAAAACCGCAACATTGATGTGCGTATGTCCACCATGCCGGTGCAATTTGGTGAATCGGTGGTGATGCGCTTGCTGGATCATACCGACGGTGTGCTGGCGTTGAATAAAGTGGGGATGCCCGCGAGTTTGATGGAACGTTTTCGCCGTGTCATTACGCGGCCACACGGTTTGGTGTTGGTCACCGGTCCGACCGGTAGTGGAAAAACCACTACGCTTTACGGTGCCTTGTCCGAACTGAACAAGCCGGAGAAAAAAATCATTACCGTGGAAGACCCGGTGGAATATCGGTTGCCGCGCATTAATCAGGTCCAGTTGCATGAAAAAATCGGTTTAACCTTCGGTAATGTATTGCGCGCGACCTTGCGACAAGACCCGGATATTTTGCTGGTGGGAGAAATCCGCGATGCGGAATCTGCCGAGATTGCCTTGCGCGCGGCCATGACTGGCCACATGGTGTTGTCCACCTTGCACACCAACGATGCGGTGACCTCCGCCTTACGTTTGATAGATATCGGTGTCGACGGTTATCTGGTTGCCACCGCATTAAAAGCCATTGTGGCGCAACGTCTGGTGCGCAAGATCTGCACCAGTTGCATTCAGGATTACACGCCCGATGCCAATGATCTGCAATTGATTAAAACCGTCGGTAAAGGCAAGGATTTTTCCGCTGTAACCTTTAAGCACGGCGCCGGTTGTCCCCATTGCCACAACACCGGTTATCGCGGGCGGATCGGTGTCTTTGAAATGCTGGAATTGAATCAACCTATGGCCGAAGCCTTGCGTGAAAACAACATCAATGCGTTTACCCGCGCGGCGACTGAGAGCCCATACTTTCAGTCACTCAGTCTGGTCGCTTTGGAATACGCCGTAAAAGGGTTAACCACCCTCGACGAAGTCATGGGCATCACCGCCCAGGTCGAAGAAGCCATTTAAAACACTACCCAATCGTAGGTCGAATTAGCGCAGCGTAATCCAACAAAAAGAGTTGAAAAAAACACATTATGACAATCTACGCTTTCCGAGGACGCAATGCAGAAGGTCAACCGGTCAATGGCCAGGTAGACGCTTCCAGCCCGGACGCCGCCGCAACTCAGTTGCTCAGTCGCGGTGTCACGCCTATTGCTCTGGAAGAACAGAAAGCACAGCAGGATTTTGCGCAATACTGGCAGGAGTTAACCCAAAGCCGGCGTGTGGAAACGGTGGAGCTGATCATGTTCTGCCGGCAAATGTACACCATCACCAAAGCGGGCATTCCATTGGTAAAAGGCTTGCGGGGTTTATCGGCTTCGTTGCGCAATCCGACGTTCCAGAAAATTTTGCAGGATATTATCGAACGCCTGGAGTCTGGCGTGGAGTTATCAACCGCCATGCGTTATCACCCCAAGGTGTTCAACCAATTGTTTGTCAGCATGGTGAGTGTAGGCGAGGGGAGTGGCCGGCTGGATCTTGCGTTCCATCAATTGAGTGAATATATGGAGCGGGATCTGGAGACGATTAAAAGCATCAAGAGCGCCTTGCGTTATCCGAGTTTTGTGTTGATTGCACTGGCGATTGCCATCGGTGTTATTAATGTCAAAGTGATTCCGGCATTTGCGGGTATGTTTGAAAAGTTTGGTGCGCAGTTGCCCTTGCCGACGCGGATACTTGTCGGGGTATCGGATTTTTTTGTCAGTTACTGGCTATATATGTTGGTCATCATCGTTATTGGCGGAGCCATGCTCTACAGCTATATCCAGACACCGGAAGGCAGCCGCCAGTGGGGCAAAAAGAAGCTGCGTTTCTGGATTGTCGGTGACATCATCGAACGCGCGTCCATGGCGCGTTACGCGCGCGCTTTTGGTTTGATGATGAAGGCAGGATTACCAATCAGTAATGCATTGGAGTTATCGGCGCGCGCTATCGACAATCCCTACTTGGGCGATAAAGTGCGCGCGATTCGCGCCGGTATCGAACGGGGTGAAGGTTTATTTCAAACGCATCAGGCCAGTGGCATGTTTACACCGCTGGTGTTGCAGATGGTGTCTGTCGGTGAAGAGAGCGGGCAGGTCGACACGCTGCTCGAAGAGGTTGCGGCCTTTTACGAGCGCGAAGTGGCTTACGATGTGAAACGACTCAGCGATCGAATCGAGCCGGTCATGATTATCATCATGGCGGGATTTGTCACGGTGCTCGCGCTGGGTATCTTCCTGCCCATGTGGGATATGTACAACATCCAGAAGGCGTGACGATATGAATCGTCAACAGGGTTGGAGCCGGTTCGAATGGCTGATTACGGTCAGCGCCATTGGCATTGTCCTGTTGTTTGCAGTGGTGCGCTATCTGGACATGGCGCGCGAAGGGCGGCGCATGGGGTTTGAACTATTGGCGAACCATTTTACTGCCGGTGTGGCAATGGCACGCGCTAATTGGTTGATCAATCGGGTAAACCCGGAGCAATTTTTTGTCGAGATTGATGGGCAATTGATTTATATGAGTGACCAGGGGTGGCCGATGTCTACCGAACCTGTGGCAGAAAAAAACGAGCCGGGAAAAGCGCCGGTTTTCTGTCGGCAACTGTGGGATAGTTTGTTGCAAAATCCGCAACAGGCGACGGTAGAGGGTGCTTCTGAGTGGGGCCAGCGACGTTACCACATCAGCAGCCCACACCAGGGCGTGTGTCGTTATGAACTGGTAGCAGAACCGCGCGGCAGCCATTTTTTTGACTACGATCAGCGCACCGGACAGGTGTCGGTAACGACACCGGCCGCGAAGCAAGTGTCGAGTTTGTGATTGGTTTGGGCGACGCTGGCATACTTATTGAAGTGGTCTATATTAGTAGGTAAGTGAGTGTCAATTTTCTGATATTGCGGCGGGTGCGGTGCTCAATATCAGACAAGGATGGTTGGGACGTATTGGGCTAAAGGTAGTGCGTTAGTCGCAATAACATGTTTGGTTTTTTTACAATAATCTTTTTGTCTGGAGTCTGGTTATGAAGAAACAACAATCCGGTTTTACCTTGATTGAATTGATCGCGGTCATCGTGATTTTGGGTATCCTGGCGGCTACGGCATTGCCACGGTTTATTGATTTGTCGGAGGCTGCCGAAGCCGCCGCGTTAGATGGTGTCGTTGGCGGAATGAATAGTGCGATGGCTCTTAACTATGCAGCTGCTGTAGCAGAGAGCGCAGGTTTGCCTGCTAATCCACCATCTGAAGATGTGGACAATTGTAGTGATATCGAAAACCTTATGGTAGGTGGGGTGCCAGATGGCTACACGATTACAGCTGCTGCCATTGCGGGTGGTTTAGGTTCAACGGCTGATTGCACAGTAACTCAGACATCGTCGGGAGATATAGGTGTCTTCCAAGGAATAGCGACAATTTAATCTGTGTCATATGACAACATCAGAGAAAGGGTTTACTTTAATTGAACTGGTCGCGGTTATTATTGTGGTCGGTATTATTTCAGTTTTCTTATTTTCTCGTGTTGGGTTAAGCATAAATAGTAATTTACAAACAAGCCGCGATGACATCATCGCGGCTTTGTTTTTCGCCCAACAAACCGCCATGGCGCGAGATAATATTCAGTTGTCCATTACCGCCAATACGATAAACGTGACCGAAAACGGTAACCCCATTCGCATCCACAGCGATGCCTATCCGCTCACCTTGCCATCCGGTGTCAGCGTAACTGCCGTACCATCAACCTATAGCTACGATAAATTGGGAAAAACCACACCGGGAAGTATCACTGTAAGTCGCGACGGTGTATCCGCCACGATTACTGTTGAGGCCAGCGGCTATGCCCATTATTAACCGCCGCCATACATTCCTGGGCAGGCGCCCGCATCAAGGTGTGAGCCTGATTGAGCTGATCGTATTTATTGTGGTAGTCAGCATCGCCCTGACTGCCTTACTGGCTGTGTACATACAATCCAGCAGCAACAGTGTTGATCCCATTATTCGCGTACGCCTGGTGGAAGCTGCACAATCAAAACTCGATGAAATTATCGCGCTGAAATATGACGCGGCAACACCGAGCGGCGGTATTCCTGCCTGCGACAGCACGCAGTCTACCTCGAGTTGTACCAATACACCGGATGCCAACATGGATGATGTCGATGATTTTCACAACGCCACCGACACGCCTTTTCCCAATTACCAACGCCAGGTCACCGTCACCACCGAAACCAGCCGAAAACGCATCACGGTTACCGTCTCTGCACCGGATGGCCAAACGCTGACCCTTGCCGCTTATCGGTACAATTTCTGATGCGCGACGCTAACCAACAACGGGGCTTTACCCTGATCGAATTGATTACGGTTGTGGTCATCCTTTCTATTGTGGCGGTGATCGGTAGCCAGTTTGTTGTCAGTTCAACACAGAATTATGAAACCACCCGCACACGCGCTTTATTGGTTAATACCGGGCGACAAGCCATCGAGCAGATGACTCGCCAATTGCGGATTGCCTTGCCTTACAGTCTGGTTACCAGCGCAGGTGATCAGTGCATTAAATTTATGCCCATTGCCGCGGGTGGAAATTATCTGACACCGGTACCGGATTCGGCTAATGGCGCCGCTGCCTCTTCAACCATTGCTGTTTCTCCCTTTGATGTGGAGTATGGCTTAGCGCAATGGGTAAGTATTGGTGCGCTGTCTTCGGCAGAACTTTATGCTGCCAACCCCGTCTCGCTGGCGTTGCTTGACGGCACGGGTGCGAGTAGCTTGACCTTATCAGCAGCCAAACAGTGGCAACGTAACTCTATCAACCGTCGTTTTTATGTACTTAACAACCCGCAAGCCTTCTGCCTGGTGGGGGCACAGTTACGTTTTTATCCCAACCAATCGGAAACAAACATCGCAGTTGATGTGACACAAAGTTTTGAATTGATGGCGGAAAATGTTTTCGCCGTAGGGACGCTCCCACCCTTTGCGTTATCTGGGGGTAGTGAAAACCGTAATGCCCTGGTGACAATTAATCTCGCGTTTGCCAGCGGCCCGGAGCGGGTGAATTTGACGCAGGAGGTTATGATCAGAAATGTACCCTGACCGCCGCCGTGTCATCTGTGCCGGACAAAAATCGCAACGCGGTTTTTTAATTCCGCTGGCCATCTTTATCGTAGTAGTGATGAGCTTTTTTGCCATCGCACTCTGGCGAACCACGGTTCAAACCACATTATCCGGCGCGCAGGAGTTGGTGAGCATCCAGGCATTTTACGCGGCGGAAAGCGGTGCGCAGGAAGCCATGCAAGTATTATTTTTTCCCGATGCATCCAACCGCATAGCAATTAACGGACGTTGTACCGGGTTATCCATTGATACGTCATTTAACGGTGTTGCCGGTCTGAATGGTTGCACCGTTCAGGCAAGCTGCACTTGCGCAAGTTGTGGTGCGAGTGATACATCAAGTTACTACACCATCACCAGTACTGGCACCTGCGGTTCCGGTCTGATGAGTGCATCGCGAACCGTGAAAGTTGGTTCTTTTATGGATCAGGAATAGCGCAACAATATTTGCAGAAAATGATAAATAAACGGGATTACCGATGAGCCGGCAACCTATCCGAACAAAACAGCGTCAGTGCATTGCATTATTTGCGATGTTAATGGCCTTGTGTTTTGTCTGGTTGCCGACACCAGTCATTGCACAATGCACCAACTGTTCCACAACCACGACCGGCGGCGATGTGGTGTTGACGTTTACATCCGGTTCCGGAAGTTTTACTGCGCCGGAAGGTATCACCTCTGTGCAATACCTGGTGGTCGGTGGCGGTGGCGGCGGTGGTGGCATTATCAGCACGTCAGGTAACGAAAGTGTAGGCGGTGCTGGCGGCGGCGGCGCTGGCGGCGTACGTAGCGGTACATTAACCGTTACGCCATTCACCACTTACACCACGCAAGTTGGTACCGGTGGTGTTGCGGGTATTGGTGAATCAAGAGCGGGTGGTAATGGCGGTGTTTCCTCTTTTTCTACGATTACCTCGGCTGGTGGTGGTGGTGGCGCGTCCGTCGGTCTTGCCGCAACAAGTGGTGGTTCCGGTGGTGGCGGCCGTTTGGGAAATAACGGCGCGAGTGGTACCGGGGGGCAAGGGAACAGTGGTGGCAATGGCGCTGGTGGTCAAACAAATACGGCAGCAGCGGGTGGCGGTGGCGGCGCGGGCGCTGCGGGTGGTAACGGCTCGGGTAATACCGGCGGTACGGGCGGTGCAGGGGTCAACAATAGCATAACGGGTAGTGCTGTTACTTATGGCGGCGGCGGTCGTGGTGGTGGTTTCTTTGGTAGTTCTCCTGCTGGTGCAGGTGGTGCGGGTGGCGCCGGGGGCGGTGGTTCTGCGCCGGGCTCAAGAGGTGCTGGCGGCAACGGAACAGCAAACACGGGCGGTGGCGGTGGTGGTGCTTCAGGAGGCCAGGGCTCCGGTTCGCAATTTAATGGTGGTACTGGTGGCTCCGGGATTGTCATTATACGTTACACGCCGGGAGGCACTCGGTATGCGGTGAATAATGGCAATTGGAATGCGACGGGCACCTGGAGTGCAACCAGTTGCAGCGGTACCAGTGGTGCGGCTGTGCCAACGGCAGCAGACGATGTGATTATTTGTAATGGGCGCACAGTGACCTTGACCGCTGCCGCAGCGGCAAAATCTGTGGTGCTGGAAACCGGTGGTTCCAATGTCAATTTAAATCACAACACCGGCATTGAATTGACGGTGGGAACCGGCGGTGTTTCTGTGAATGGTTCGACAAGCACGAATGCATCAAAAATCTGGAATATCGGTGCGGGTAGTGCAACGGTGGCTGGGACAGTTACATTAAGTGGCGGCGGCAACAGCAATCGAACGTCTCAGATTAACCTGACCAGCGGTACGCTGGACATGAACGGCAATTTAAGTTTTTCATCCAATGCCGAGTCTAATTTTATTCAGGCAACCGGTGCGGCCAATATTTTTCTTTCCGGTAATCTTACGCTGAGCAGTGGGGCACGGATAATTCCCGGCACCAGCAGCACCTTCACTTACGATGGCACCGGCACACAAACGGTGATGTTAGGCGTGAGCGAGATCAATTACCACAATCTGGTATTGGCCGGTAGCGGCACAAAGAATCAAACCTCCTGGAGTGTGCCGACCATTACCGGAACGACACAGGTTGCAGCTGGTGTGACCTTTCAAAATTCTGCTGCGGTTATTTACCAGGGTGAGTTTATTAATAATGGAACGACTAACGCATCGGCTCAGAATCAACACGTAAATAACTTCATCAACAACAACATCTATAACGCGACGGCGAATTTGCAGTACCGTGCAAATTTCACCAACAGCGGCACCTTTACACCGGGTGTCGGTTTGCATTTATTCAATGGCAATAGTTTGCAACAAATTACCGGTACAACCACCTTTGGCCGAATGGAATTAAATAATACAGCGGGTTTATCCATCAACAATGATGTCACTATCCAGGACCAGCTCATCCTGACCAATGGGCCGCTGATTACAAATGCGAATGTGCTGCGTGTGGCTCAAACGGGTGATTGGTCAGGTGTCAGTCGGGGTAATGGATGGGTGGCTGGCAATCTGGGGCTATATGTGCAGCCAGGTTATCGTTCGCGCACATTTGATATTGGGGATTTAACAGCCTATCGACCACTGACGATAACGATTCCCAGCGTTACCTCAGCCGGTTTTATAGTGGTTAATATCAGCCAATCCAATGGGGACCACCCACAAATTGGTAGTGCAAACCTTGATGCCGCCCGTTCAGTGAATCGTTGGTGGAGTATCGCCAGTGAAGGCGTCACCATGGTAGATATGAGTGTGGTCTTCAATTATCTGGCTGGCGATATTGATGCAGGTGCCACGCCACAGAACTTTGAAATTCAGCGATACACCGGCGGTACATGGAATGATGTCACCGTTAATTCACGCTCCGCCACCAGTACACAGGGAAGCACTATCACAGCATTCGGGCAATTTGCCATCGCTGAACCGGGGTTGTCAGTACCCGTATGTACTACCTTGGTTAGTGGTGTAATCGGGCAATATTTTAATAACACGTCATTATCGGGTACGGCAGTTGGCAGTCGCATCGATGGGCCGATCAATTTTGATTGGGTGGGCGGAAGCCCCGGTGTAGCCGGCGTAAATGCCGATCAATTTTCGGTTCGCTGGGATGGTTTGCTGCGCATTACCCAGAGTGGTAATTATCGCTTTCAAACCGCATCGGACGACGGTGTGCGTTTATGGGTAAACGATGTCCTGGTTATTAATAATTGGACAGATCATTCCAATACAACTAATGACAGTAGCAACGTTGCATTGGTTGCCGGTCAAACCTACAGCATTCGTCTGGAATTTTATGAGAACGGTGGTCAGGCGTTAATTCGGTTGCGCTGGCTCACGCCGGGCGCGGGTTCCTATGTGCCCATTCCCGCTGGTCCTTCACCGTCATTGGGGGCAGGGCTTTATCATTGTGCTACAACGCAAATCTGTTCCGGTGTTGAACCCAGTGGTGGCATCCCGGGCGAATACTTTAACAATATAAACATGACCGGAACGCCCGCTGGCACGCGCGTGGATGGTCCGATTGATTTCATCTGGAATCAGTCAGCGCCGGGTGTTACCGGCGTAAATGCGGATCAGTTTTCCATTCGCTGGGGAGGGCGCTTGCGGGTAACCACAACCGGGAATTATCAATTCCAGACTCGTTCTGATGATGGCGTGCGTCTGTGGGTCAATGAACAATTATTAATAGATCAGTGGAATGACCATAGCGCAACGGATCACACCAGCGGCAATGTATATCTGGTTGCAGGGCAAGTCTATCCAATTCGAATGGAGTTCTATGAACGCTTGATTGATGCGGAAATCCGCTTGCGTTGGCGTGTGCCCGGGAGTAGCACGTTTGTTGCAATTCCGCGCGGACCGACACCGGCAGTGGGGGCCGGTTTATATTATTGCCCTGCGGCGCCGACGGTGAGTTATTACGGTATCTCTCATAGTGGCACGGGGGTCACTTGCGAGGCGGAGCCAATTACAATAACAGCATATGATGCGAATAATAGTCCGATCACGCCAATCGCCGGCACAACAGCAGTGCTGGCAACAGTCCCCGCTACGGGTGTGTGGGTGGGAGGAAATAGTTATGTCTTTAGTGGTACAGAAACGTCATTTATTAAATACTTGCAGCAACTGACACCTGCGACACTAAATATCAACGTGAGTGATGGGACATCCACAGAAATTGCAACGGCTGATCCCAATATTGTCTTCAGTGATGTAGGGTTACGTTTTTATGGAAACGGCAGTTTAATTCCTCTGCAAAATCAGGTTGCCGGCACGGCGAATGGGGCACCGATTATTCGTGCGGTGCAAACCAACACAGATACCGGCGCTTGCGAAGCGCGCGTTGCTGGAACCCGGACGGTGCAGATGGGTTTTGAATGTGTTAACCCATCGACTTGTGTTGCTGGCCAAACCTTTTCCGTAGGTGGCAACGTGATTGCAGCCAATTCATTAGCTTCTCCATCCGGCAACGTTACGAATTATTCCAGCGTCTCACTTAATTTTGATAACACCGGCACAGCGTCAATTCCTTTGAACTACAGCGATGTCGGTATGATTCGCCTGCATGCGAGATTGCCAATAGCAGCCGAGGGTAATGATCCACCCTTTATCCTGGCCGGTAGCAGTAATACCTTTGTAGTGAAACCTCACACGCTCGCTGTCAGTGCGGTAAGGGACGGCCAAGGTGTTAATAACCCTGGTACCGCAAGCACCGGCAATGGATTTGTTGCGGCGGGTGAGAATTTTACCGTCGAGGTAGAGGCACGTAATTCTGTCGGCGCACGCACACCGAATTTTGGCAATGAAGCCTCATCTGAACGTAACGATGTGACTTTGAATATTGCTGATTTGATTTATCCAACGGGCGGTGTGACCAGTGACCTGATAGGCGCAGGCAGTTTTAATTCTATTACACCGGCAGGTACCATGCGAAATACCACTGTCTCCTGGAACGAAGTGGGCACGATTCGCTTGCAAGCGGAACTTGCTGATGATGATTATTTAGGGGCGGGCGATTTGGTAGAGCTGATGCCCAGTGGGCCTGTTGGGCGCTTTTATCCCGACCACTTTAATCTCGGATTTGCTGAAGCTAAAAATAGTTGTGATTCTTTTAGCTACATGAACCAAGAAATCAACTTAATCTATCGAGTAGAAGCGCGCGCGGTGGGTGGTAGCGTAACCACTAATTATCACTCGGAGATTTATTCAGGCACAGCAGAGAGTGTGTACCACGCCGAACACGGCAATCAAACTAACCTCAGCGAACGCGTGATGACTTCAACCAGTACCTGGACCAATGGCGTCATGGATTTTGATACCAACAATCCGACAACGATGTTTACATTAATTCGCCAGCCAACCGGCGCACCAGACGGGCCCTATATGAACGTGCAATTGGGGCTCAGTTTTGAGGATACGCTTGATAACCGACAATTGACCGGTCTGAATATGAACGCCGCTACCTTGGGAGACTGTGAGAGCGAAAATAATTGCGATGCCCTCCAACTTGGTGATTCACTGGCATTTGTTTATGGTCGTATGCATATCAGAGATGCATTTGGATCAGAAAATTCACCCTTGCCCATGTTCTGGCAAACCGAATTCTGGAATGGCAATAATTTTGTATTAAATAATGCGGATAACTGCACGCAACTGCCGCTAACAAGCGTGAATTTTATCGATTCCTCCAGCAGCATTAATGCAGCAAGCGATACCATCAACGTAACGCGCAACGGCGCAACGTCTGTGTTTAATTTTGCTGATCCCGATCCTGCTAATGTGGTCGGCGACGGCCTTACCACCACAGCCATCGCGTTCCAGAATGGACGTGCTGGCATTCAATACGGCGCACCGGGTGCGCAAGTTACCTATCCCATTCTGATTGACCTGTCCGGCTTGCCCCATCTTCAATACGACTGGAACCAGGACACCAATTACACAGATCCCTTCTTGCCGCGTGTTGAGATACGCTTCTCCAACTACCGCGGTCATGATCGAATTATTTACTGGCGAGAAGACTTCCGTTAATACGGTTGGCTGGCGTAGTATGGATTAATGTAATTTTCGTCATTCATTAGTCGAGGTAACACTATGGAGATGACCATCACCACGCCCAGCCTCCTGTTTCCCGCCATTTCTTTATTGTTGTTGGCTTACACCAATCGCTTCGTCACCCTGACGAACGTTATTCGCCAGTTAAGCGCATCAGAAGGCTCGCCCTCCAAGGAAATTGTACGCCGGCAAATTGTTGGCTTACGTAAACGTTTGCAGATTATTCGGCTGATGCAAGCGAGCGGTGTTATGTCATTTGTGTTCTGCACACTCTCCATGTTCGCCCTGTTGCTTCAATTTTATTTGCTCGGCCAGTTCCTTTTTGCGGTAAGCCTGATTTTGTTGGTGGTGTCTTTGTTGTTTTCGTTCTATGAAGTAAATATTTCAACTAACGCGATCAACATTGAGTTAGAAAAATTTGACGAGAAGCATTAAAGCAGGTCTTATGCTGCCGATTGGCAGATTATGAGTTTTCCATAAGAGAACTTGGTTTCGAAACCCTCACGTCAAGGACGACGTGAGGGAGCTGCATGGACGATTCATTCGCCACATCCTTGTGGCTCACCCTACGGGCAGCTTCGCTGTGCAAGTTGGCTTTCCTGCCAGCTTGTTACCGCGTTTTCGAAACCAAGTTCTCTTATGGAAAACGTGTTCAGTACCCTCAAACTAAATCAACCATCAATGAACCGGCGGCGCCTCCAGGCGAATATCCACCGCCAGCTCATCCGCAATCAAATCCAACTGATCATGAAGCGCATCCATATCCACACTCTCCGGCACCTCAATAATCCCCGTAGCCTCAAATAACGGCTCACCCGACCAAGGCATACTGGAATAAGAAGTTTCCAGTTCATCCATGTTAATATTGCGCCCCGCAAAGGCCTGGGCAATCTCATAGACAATACCCGGACGATCATTACCGACCACGCTGAAGTGAAACTCGCGGCACGCCGTTTTTTCCGCCGCCACAGCATTTTCGACGATGATCTTTAACCCTTTACCGGATAGCCCCTGCAAGGCATCGCGCAGGCTTTCCTGATGCTCAGCGGCAACTGCCACTTGCAGGATACCGGCAAACTTGCCAGCCAGATGCGCCATGCGGCTTTCCAACCAGTTGCCGTGATGCTGGCTGATCGTGTGGGCTAACAGCTCGACCACGCCGGGTTTGTCATCACTGATGACGGTCAATACAAGGTAGGTAGTTGCTGGGGTATTCACAGGTTAATCCTTATTGTTAATGATGCCCTGAGTATAACCCCGCCGAATGCATCTGAAAAACCATGGCGGCAAACACAGAATTAACATGGCGACCCCAAACCGGCGTCCAGGAGAAAACCCGTGATTATTCCACCCCAATCCCTGTCAGCCGATGCATTGCAAGGTTTGATAGAAGAGTTTATTACCCGCGAGGGAACCGACTACGGATGGGATGAAGTGCCGCTGGCAACCAAAGTTGAGCAGGTGCAGCGCCAGATAAAAAAAGGCGATGTGGTGATTGTCTTTGATAGCGCCAGCGAGACCGTCAGTTTATTAACGCGTCGCGACGCACAATCGCTGTCCGACGATGCATAACATCATCAGGAATATGCCCACCCAAACACCGCTGGCGACGCTGTTCCTGGCCCACGGTGCCGGTGCGCCAATGGATAGCGATTTTATGGAAACGATAAGCACACTGCTGTGCCAGAGAGGCTGTGAAGTGGTGCGCTTTGAGTTTCCTTACATGGCTGAACGGCGTAAAAGCGGTAAAAAATCCCCGCCCAACAGAACCGACATCTTGCTGGACACCTGGCGGCAGGTTTTGGCGGAACAGTGCCACACGTTAGCCTCTGACCGACCCTTGTTGATTGGCGGTAAGTCGCTGGGTGGACGTATGGCAAGCATGGTTGCCGACGAATTGGAGGTGGATGGGCTGGTGTGCCTGGGATACCCTTTCCATCCGCCCGGCAAACCGGAGAATTTGCGCACTGAACATTTGCAAAGACTGACCACGCCGACCCTGATAGTTCAGGGCACCCGTGATCCCTTGGGCAACGCCCAGGAAGTCAGTGGCTATGCGCTACCGGCTGGTATACAGATACAATGGCTGCCTGACGGCGACCACGATTTTAAACCCCGCGTTAAATCTGGTTATACCCAGGCGCAACATTGGGAACAGGCCAGCGATCTAACCCTCGATTTTATTCATTCCCTCACCAAAAAGAGTCTTGTGTGAATCATTTATTTTTACATTGCCGGCCCGGTTTCGAGAAAGAATGCGCTGCCGAAATAACAGATATTGCCGGCGAGTCGGGTATTTATGGTTACAGTAAAACCAAAGACGGTAGCGCCTATGTATTGTTTATTACCCATGAACCCACAGCGGCTCGGCAGTTGATCGAAACAATTCGTTTTCGGCAGTTGATTTTTATTCGACAGTGGTTTGTGAGTGGCCCGGCGCTGACGCACTTACCGGTAACGGATCGTGTAACGCCGTTGTTGGCAGCGGCGAGTGATTTACCATCAGTGCGCGAACTGATCATTGAAACGGTGGACACCAATGAAGGAAAAGAACTGTCGACCTTGAGCAAAAAGTTTCTTGCGCCGTTTACCAAAGCGTTGCAAACCAAAAAATTACTGGACGAGAAAAGCCCGTGGCGTTTGCATCTGGTATTTATCAGCGGAACAGAAGCCTATCTCGGTGTAAGTCCGCTCAATAACAGTTCGGCCTGGTCGATGGGTATTCCCCGTTTGCGCTTGCCGAAATCGGCCCCCAGTCGTGCCACATTAAAACTGGAAGAAGCCTGGCATCACTTCATCCCTGCTGCTGAATGGGATCAACGTCTCGCGCACAGTATGCGCGCGGTGGACCTGGGTGCAGCGCCCGGTGGCTGGACCTGGCAACTGGTGCAGCGCGGTATGTTTGTTGATGCCGTGGACAACGGTCCTATGGATCAAGCGCTGATGGATTCTGGCCAGGTGAAACATCAGCGGCTTGATGGCTTTGTGTATGAGCCCAAAAAAGCGGTGGACTGGCTGGTGTGCGATATTGTGGATAAGCCTGCGCGGGTTACCAGTTTGATTTGCAAGTGGGCTTCTAAAGGTTATTGTCGCGAGGCGATCTTCAATCTCAAGTTACCGATGAAGCAGCGCTATGTTGAAGTCAAAAAGTGCGAACGCCGCATCACTGATGACCTGCGGGCGCTCGGATTAAAGTTGGAGATTCAATTTAAGCAGTTGTACCATGATCGCGAAGAGGTGACGGGGCACCTGCGGATTTATTGATGTTTAACGAGGGATGATTGAACGTAGATGGTTTGAGTACATTGTCAAACCATCAATGAAAGGCGCTTTTTTCTGACGTGGCGTGTTGCAAGATCCACTCGGCAAGTACTGCCCAGTCTTCAATCAGTCCGCGCAGAATTTTGATATGCTGAGGCGGTAAATCTTTTTTAGCGACGGCATGCTTACCGATATCCGTCAGTGCGGCCACAATTTTACCAACAGTTTCCGCACCTAATAGATTGACCACCTCGGTATTTAAATGCATTTCCCCCGTGTGGCTTCCTATGGTAGCTTCCGGTGGTGCAAAATGAACCGTATCAATAGTTTTTTTCAACGCAAAAGCAAGCTGCGGGTTATTATTGCGTAATAACCGAAAAGTAAGTTCCAGTACCTGGCGGCTGAACATGTCGGGTGGTTGGTGATACATAAGGTGTGTGTTCCGAGACATCGAACAGGGTTCCCCGGCGGTTGTTTATTTGTTGGCTATGCCTGACGCAACGAATCCGCATTGGCTCAACCTCATGTCGTGCAATTATCCTAAATCAAGTGTAGCAATCGGCAAGTGATTTGCCCGCCTGTTCATAGACGAAGTGAGACTATGAAACGAGAAATCGATAAATTTTTGGATGCGTCCGGCTTGCTGTGCCCGGAGCCGGTCATGCTGTTACATAAAACCATGCGTGATGCGGCGGTGGGGGATGTCATAGAAGTAATTGCCACAGACCCTTCAACTACGCGGGATATACCGAAGTTTTGCCATTTTCTGGGCCATGAATTGCTGGAACAGGAACAGCGGGACAAGCACTATGTGTTTTACATTTGTAAGCGCTAGCGAAGGTGTGGTTATTTAATCAACAGAATCTGGTTGTACATTTTTTTACAAGTAGCGCTAAAAATTGTGACGTTACGCATGTAGTCCATGCGTTGGGAAATGTTGTTTTAAAAAGGATTTGGATTATTGCGGCGGAAAATCAATCCAGCCGCATCCGTCATATGACGATGCGGCTGTGGATGGTTTTTGGTCAGTCTTTAATCAGACGCCATCAACCAGCATGGATATGGCGGCCAGTGCTTCCGGGTCTTCCGCTTTGATCTTGTTGGCGATCTGATGCTGGAAAAAATAACGGAAATTATCACTTGCCTGGGCCGGATACAGACAATCATCACCCGGTAATACCGGTGTGCTGATCACCTTGGCCTGGTCAGTCAGCATGCCGTAGATACTGCCATCATTCAGCAAGCGCCAGCTGACAACTTCAACCAATGACAACCGATTATTGCCCGGACTGGCCAGTACGGCGTGGGTGCCGATGGTATCGGGCAGCTCCTGCACAATATCATCGTCATTTTCGCACTGCAGTTCGTAATATTCGGCCGCTGTTTCCAGCTCAACTATCTTGTGGATCGGAGCCTCGAAAAAGACCTCATCGATACCCTGGTCATAATAACCCTCCCAGTGTCCGTTCAAGGGATCACAAATATCGGGGCAGGGAACTATGTCATTTAGCCATGGCACCAATCCAACGACTTCTCCATTGGCCCGCAATCCCCAGCAGAGGATTTTGAGACTGAAGAGTTTGTCGGAGCTGGTGTCGTTTGAGTAGAGCATTTCGAGCCCGTCAAGCTCGGGAGCCAGACGAATAAAACGCTCTTCGTGGAGTGCAGAGAAGGATTTACCGGTGAAGATATCCACGACATTATTCATGTTGTGGCCTGTGTCTGAGGTCTTCATAATAACACCCCCTGGCTGAGGCGAGAGGCACGAAACGCTGACTCCCGGGAAATGATGGTTTTGCTGACCCATCACTACATAAAGTATATGCTAACGAACCAAAGCACAACAGTTCGTGATATAAAAAATCGTTATTGAGACTAACTCGCCTCCGTTAGAGCTGCAGCCTGGCATTGGGTTCCAGTATCCCGGCGGCTAAGCCGACAAATTCGCTCGTTGCGTTTGATTGCTCTCCTTGATAGTTAGAGATTCCAGATGAAGATAGTTGCAGACGAGAACATCCCTTTGGTTGAAGCATTTTTTCAGGATCTCGGGGATATCCTGCGCCTGCCGGGCCGGCAAATGCGCCTGGAAGATGTGGCCGACGCCGATGCCCTGCTGGTGCGCTCAGTGACTCAGGTAAATGCCGGTTTACTGGCGGGCAGTGCCGTTAATTTTGTCGGCACCTGCACGATTGGCGTGGATCATCTGGATGCGGATTACCTCGTCGCGCAAGGTATCCATTACGCCAGCGCTCCCGGTTGCAATGCCAATTCGGTGGTTGAATATGTTTACGCGGCGCTCTGCCACCTGGATATCAATTGGTTGTCGCGCAAGGTAGGGATTATCGGCTGTGGGAATGTAGGCGGGCTGCTGCATCGTCGTCTGCGCGCCCAAGGTGTTGAATGCTACTGCTATGACCCCTTTTTGACAGCGGAGCAAAATGCAGATTTGGCGAGTCTTGAAGCGGTGTTAGCGTGCGACATCATCAGTATGCATACGCCACTGACCACTGGCGGCCCACATCCCAGCTTTCATCTGATTGGTGCGCGTGAATTGGAACAGCTCAAGCCCGGAGCGGTGCTATTGAACTGTGGCCGTGGTCCGGTCATCGATAACCAGGCGCTGTTAAAACACCTGCACACCGACAGGGATTTACAAGTTGTGCTGGATGTCTGGGAACCGGAGCCGGAAATTTCCCAGCCGCTGTTGGCCCGTGTCGCCCTGGGAACGCCGCATATTGCAGGTTACAGCTATGACGGGAAGCTAAAAGGCACGGAGATGATTTATCAGGCGCTGTGTCGCCATCTGGCGATGGAGCCCCGGAAAACAGTCTCTGACCTGGTGCAGCCCCTTGCCGATAATGCATTGACGGCCACAGCGCCGGATGCCTGGAGCGCTGTTAAAGCGCTTATTCCGCGCGTTTATGACATCGCGGCGGACGATCATCGGTTGCGCGAATTATCCGCTCAATCCCTGGCCGGTTCGGCCAATTTCGCCACAGGCTTTGATTTGCTGCGTAAGCATTACCCGATGCGCCGCGAGTTCCACAATTATCGTGTTGAGGGTTCAAATGCTGAAACCTGGTTAAGCACGCTCGGCTTTCAATGTCGATAACCTCATTCCTTGTGTAAAAATTTTCCTATGTTTCGATTGGGTATCATTGTCAATCCTTACGCGGGCCTTGGCGGCACGGTAGGCCTCAAAGGCAGTGACGGCGCGGATACCGTCGCTGAGGCATTGCAGCGTGGCGCAGAACCGCGTGCGATGGAAAGAATGAGCCGCGCCTTGCAGGTTTTATTGCCCTGGCGCGAGCACTTACACCTCTTTTGCTATGCCGGCGACATGGGGGAAACCTGCGCAGCGGCGTTGGATTTCACCTATACCTGTGTCGGCACTCCCACAGCTCCCGTCACAACAGCGTTTGATACCTGTGAGGCCGCGCGTGTGTTGATGGAGCAGGGCGTCGATCTGATTTTATTTGCTGGCGGCGACGGAACCGCACGCAATATTGCCGATGCGGTAGGCACGCGCCAGGCGGTATTAGGTGTCCCCTCGGGGGTAAAGATGCATTCCGGGGTTTACGCCATTACGCCGGAAAGTGCGGGCCAGATTGTGCAGTTGCTGCTGGAAGGCAAACTGGTACCCATTGCCGAACAGGATGTGAAAGATATTGATGAAGACGCCTTTCGTGCGGGTCAGGTGCGTGCGCGTTTTTACGGCACGCTGCTGGTGCCGGAAGCGCCGCAATTTTTGCAACAGGTTAAACATAGCGGTGCTCAGGTCGATGAGTTGGCCCAGATTGATGTCGCCAGCGAGGTGATTGAGCAGTTAGTGGATGATACCTTGTATATCATCGGGCCTGGGTCAACGACGCATGTCTTGCTGCAACAATTAAATCTGCAAGGAAGCCTTCTGGGTGTGGACTTGTTGTGCAATCAACAATTGATCGCCACCGATGTGACAGCGCAGGAAATTCGTGAAGCGATAAACCTGCATGCCGGTCATGTGCGGATTATCATCACCGCCATCGGTGGGCAAGGGCATATCATCGGGCGCGGTAACCAACAGCTGACGCCGGATATCCTGCAACGAGTCGGCAAGGAAAATATCCAGGTGATCGCCACCCGCGAAAAAATCCTTGCCTTGCAAGGGCGGCCTTTGTTGGTTGACAGCCATGATCCGGCATTGGATAAAGCCTTTGCCGGTTATCTACCGGTTATTACCGGTTACCGCGAGCGGATTATGTATCCGGTCGGTTTTCCTGATCAAGCTGCAGATTCAGCATCTGCCCTGTGAGTGTTATGCAACCTGTCCTGGATCGTCTTCACGCCTTACAACAACAGTTTCTGCCATCCGTATCTAATGCCCAATATGGAGAAAGCCCCGCACTGGTTGATAGCTTCCGCTTGTTCCATGGCCGCGGAAAAACCGTCGCAGGTCTGGAGTTTTTATGCATCGATTTCTTTCAGCCATTACTGTTGCTGACGTGTTATCACGAGCCGCCAGCGCAGTGGCTGGATGATTTTCTGCGCGAAGCAGAGCCCTTATTTGCGCCTCATATTCAGGCTGTGCTGGTTCAGCATCGGTATGTTTCCGGCGCTCCTTCCGACGTTATTTGGGGTGAGTTGCCTGAAAAAGTGTATGCGCGCCGCGCTGGTTTGCAATTTGTATTGCATCCCGGGCAACAACAAAATACGGGCTTCTTTTTGGATATGGAGCCGGGGCGGCAGTGGCTGGAGCAGCAGGCAGCATGCAAGCGGGTGCTAAATTTATTTGCGTATACCTGTGCATTTTCTGTGGTGGCGATTGCTGCCGGTGCAGAGAAGGTCGTCAACGTTGATATGAGCAGCCGGGCACTGCAAATTGGGCGTGATAATCACATGCTCAACCAGCTCAATAAGAAATCCAGTGAATTTTTAGCAGAAAATATTCTGAAGTCCTGGGGGCGGATCAAGAAACGCGGCCCTTATGACATCGTTATTTTTGACCCACCTTCTTATCAGCCGGGCAGTTTTGTAGTGCAAAAAGATTACGCGCGCCTGGTGCGTCGGCTGCCGGAATTGATGCCGCAGGGTGGGCTGGTGTTGGCGTGTTTGAACGCGCCGGAATTACCGGCCGACTTTCTGCTGGATGTCTTTCGCAGCGAATGCCCAGCGTGTGTATTCAAAGAGCGCCTTGTTCCCTCTGCTGACTTTCCTGATATCAATCCGGAGCAGCAGTTGAAATTGTTAGTGTTTCGTTTGCCGGCTATGGATGCGTGAGCAGGAGAAAGCGAGAGTGTTGCGAAACAGCTATTTGTGCAGCAAAGCCTGAACTACCTGTTCAAGTGCATGGGATGAACCACTCTTCAACGCCTGTCGCACCAGGTAGATACAACTGGTATAGGTATCTTGTATCGATGGAGGTTGTAACTCTTTATCTGCATCTGTGGCTATGCCGGAGAGCTCTTCCATCGCCATGCGCGAATAAAGTACGGTAAACCCCTTGTGGGTGAGCGTTACCTGATCCAGAGCTTCCTGACGAATCGTGCTTTCATAGTGAATATACCCATTCTCTGCCAGCCAAATCATGGTGCTGAAACAGGATTGGAAACGCGCACAATGCAAACCGAATTCGTCGGGCGAATCCGGGCCTGAAATATCTTCTACAAAAAGCGTTATCTTGCGCGGGAAGCTGAGGTAGAGCTGGGCAAATATTCGCGCAACATCTTTATAGAAATCAGCGATGTGAATATCTGCCATGGATGTTCCTTGAAAAGGGCTAGTGGAGTTGGCAACAGGCAAATTCCAGCAGGAGCGCCCGTTGGAATTTAGCCGATAACCGAACTATTGCGAATAACGTTGCAGGAATTCACCAAAACGGTGAATTGCCTTGGTGAGATCATCTTCGCGCGGCAAAAACACAATGCGGAAATGATCGTTGGTGGGCCAGTTAAATGCGGTGCCTTGTACCAACAGAATTTTTTCCTGGATCAGGAAATCGAGCACCATCTGTTCATCATCCTTGATCTTGTACATATCAAGATCAAGTTTGGGAAACAAATACATGGCACCACGTGGCTTGACGCACGAAAGTCCCGGGATTTTTTCAATCGCGGTCATCGCTGCATCGCGTTGGTCACGCAGGCGGCCCCCGGGCACGATTAGCTCATTGATGCTTTGATAACCTCCCAGCGCGGTTTGGACGGCGAACATGGCGGGCACATTGGCGCACAGGCGCATGGATGCCAGCATCTCCAGTCCTTCGATGTAACTTTTTGCCCGGTGTTTTGCGCCGCTGATGACCATCCAGCCTGAACGAAAGCCGGCCAGGCGATAGGCTTTCGACAAACCGTTAAAGCTGACGCAAAGTACATCCTGGGCCAAGCGTCCCATGGGGTGAAACTCCGCGTCGTCATACAAAATTTTGCTGTAGATTTCGTCCGCAAAAATAATGAGGTTATGGCGGCGCGCCAGCTCAACAATGTGTTCCAGCACATCTTTGTTGTAAACGGAGCCGGTTGGGTTGTTGGGGTTAATGACCACGATCCCGCGTGTCTTGTCAGAGATCTTGCTTTCAATATCGGCAATATCCGGGAACCAGCCGGACTCTTCGTCGCACAGGTAATGGCGGGCCTTTCCGCCGGCAAGGTTTACTGCCGCTGTCCAGAGTGGATAATCAGGTGCGGGCACCAGAATTTCGTCACTATTATTTAATAATGCCTGCATTGCCATCACGATAAGCTCGCTGGCACCATTACCCAGGAAAATATCTTCTATTTCCACGCCGGGGATTTGCAGCCGCTGGCACTCTTGCATAATGGCTTTGCGCGCGGCAAAG
The DNA here is from genome assembly GCF_051846955.1 of Cellvibrio sp. ARAG 10.3. Lineage (NCBI taxonomy): Bacteria > Pseudomonadati > Pseudomonadota > Gammaproteobacteria > Cellvibrionales > Cellvibrionaceae > Cellvibrio > Cellvibrio sp. ARAG 10.3. The sequence goes on along the minus strand of NZ_JBPYCU010000010.1, from coordinate 150,139 downwards.
AGGCCGCGCGAGGCGGTATAACCTTCTGCGTTGGGCAGGTTATAGATAACGTCCTGGATAATTTCATCGGGCGCGGCAAAGCCGAAGGGGGCAGGGTTGCCGATATTCAGTTTGAGGATGCGATGGCCTTCTTCTTCAAGGCGGTAAGCGTGTTCCAGAACCGGGCCACGGATGTCATAGCAAACACCGTTAAGCTTATCGGATTTCTTAATATTGCTCATTTGCAGTAATATGCCTTTTATGCAGAAATAAGCGTTAAATCATCATGGTTCGCAGGCTACTGTGTCAAGGAAATCGTTATGTCCAGTAAAGAAAATTATGACGACGCTCACTGGCGTGAGCACTTAACACCAGAGCAATATCGCGTTTGTCGACTCAAGGGAACGGAGCCGCCGTTTACCGGGGAATACTGGAATGTCTTCACTGACGGTGTGTACCGCTGCCGTTGTTGTGGAGAGCCCTTATTTGAGTCGGGTACAAAGTTTGATGCAGGATGTGGTTGGCCCAGTTTCTATGCGCCCATCGAGGACGGGAAGATTCAGGAAGAGTTTGATGCAAGCCACGGCATGCGTCGGACTGAAGTGTTGTGCCGGCGCTGTGGTTGTCATTTGGGGCACGTTTTCCCCGATGGCCCTGCGCCAACAGGACTGCGTTATTGCATCAACTCGGCGTCAATTCTCTTGCAAGGCGATGCAAATAAAAAAGAGTGACCTTGTTATGCAAGGTCGCGCAATCATTAGTCGTACAGTTGTTTTTTCTTCCACTCGTCCTCGTCTCCGAATTTATCCCATTCTTTATTCAGCGATGTCGAGGTTTTGTTCGTGTCTTCTGCCGCGGATTCTGTTCCTTCTCCGTCGGCCTCGGCCGTTGCCGGGTGTGTAGCATGTTGCTCGAGTTTGGTAATCAAACCGGAGAGTTGCGCAATCTGTTTATCGTAGGCGTGGTTTGCGTTTTCGGGAAGTAAGAGCTTGCGCGCAAGGCCGTAATAGTGGATCGCCAGGCGAGGCTTACCCAACTGCTGTGCCTTTTTGGCTTGTGCGACGTGGCCATCAACCGAACTTTGCAGCGCCAGGCGTTTGATCTGATCCATAAACGCTGCGGCCTGAACCTTGGTCAGTGCTTTCAGCGCCTCTTGTTGGGCGACGAAGCGGTACAGTTCCTGTAAATGCTGGCGGACTTCCTTGATTTGTTCGGGATTCTCCAACCGCACTCGCTGCGTGTTAGTAGATTGTTTGATCGCGTTAAGTTGATCGCTGAGTAACTGCAAATCCGCTGCATGGGTAGCGTCACTGGGCTCTAATTTGTGCAGCTGCTCACAGGTATCAATCAATGCGCGGTAGACGACGGTCATAAGGTCGCCACTGAGAAAGTGAGGTGGGAAACCGGTAAGCATGTGACGGAAATTGCGCTGCCGCACTTTCAGTGCAGTCAGCAGGCGCTGGCGATGAACCCGCCTCCTTTCAATAGCTTGCGAGATAAGTGCATAGGCAGCCAGAAGCACCAGGAGTAGGATAATGGATGAAACGATATAAATGGACATAGGGCCGGCTGCTTATCAAGCTTTAAAATATGACGTACATCTCAAAGTATAGCACCAAAGCACGACTCTCCCTTATGTCGAAAAGTTGCGTCTTGGCTCGCTAAGTGCTTGTTTCCACAGTTATAAAAAAAGAAGTAAAAGTGTTGACAGTGCATCCTTCCCTACTTAGAATGCGCCCCACTTCTGACGTCGTCGATGACAGAAGGTTTCTGGGTCCCCTTCGTCTAGTGGCCTAGGACATCGCCCTTTCACGGCGGTAACAGGGGTTCGACTCCCCTAGGGGACGCCAATTTCAGGAAAGTTTCAGCTCAGGCAGAGCAATCGATTAAGCGGGAATAGCTCAGTTGGTAGAGCACGACCTTGCCAAGGTCGGGGTCGCGAGTTCGAGTCTCGTTTCCCGCTCCAGTTTCTCCTCTTTTATATTCTCCCTTACTTCGTTTTTTGGTCGCTTCGTTGCCTCTCGATTTGCTATCGGATAGCGGTGAATGTGGGGATGCAAAACTCTGCTAGAATTTCCACCCCTGCAATTGCAAAGGCTCCGTTCAATGCAGGCCGAAGCAATTTGCGCGTTCGTCGCGGTAAGAAAAATCTTTTCCTGTGCGCATGGCCTCGTGGCGCAATTCATCAAGCTGCTGGTAACGGGCTATTTCTTCATCCGGCATAAAATGCAGGCAGTCGCCGCCAAAAAACCAGAGTAAGTCGCGGTAGAGTAGTGGCATCAGGTGTGGGTAAGCCGTTACCACGCGGCACAGTAACAACTGGCCGGTATGGAGAAATTCCTGGTCAGTGTTTTGATGTAGTAACTTTATATCCGACAGGAATTGCTGATCATCTTCGCTGCAATCGTCGGCGTTAAAAGGTGGTTGTTGTTCAATCTGTTCAATAAACGCCTGCAAGAGTTGCAGGTGGTATAGTTGGTAATCTTGTTCGGGTGATGTTGTATCTGACATGGCGGGCCTGACGGGTTGATTCAGCACAAGGTACGAGGGTAGTAATGTGATGAGGCTATTATGACAGCTGCGCTTTCGATTAGAAATCTTCGCAAGACCTATGACAACAAATTTGAGGCGCTAAAAGGCATCTCGCTGGATGTGGCGCCCGGTGATTTTTTTGCCATGCTGGGCCCGAATGGCGCCGGTAAATCCACAACCATTGGCATCATCAGTTCGCTGGTGCGTAAGACGTCCGGGCAAGTGGAAATTTTTGGTAAAGATATCGATGCTGATTTTTCGGCAGCCAAGAAGTTCCTGGGTGTGGTTCCCCAGGAATTTAACTTCAGTATGTTTGAAAAGGTGGAGGACATTGTTCTCCAGCAGGCCGGTTACTACGGTTTGCCGCGCAGCCAGGCAAAAGCGCAAACTGAAAAGTACTTACGGCAGTTAAGCTTGTGGGATAAGCGACAAACCCCGGCGCGCATGTTATCTGGCGGCATGAAGCGGCGGCTGATGATTGCCCGCGCGCTGGTGCACGAGCCCCGGTTGCTGATCCTTGATGAGCCCACTGCCGGCGTTGATATCGAATTGCGCCGTTCCATGTGGGATTTTTTGCGGGAGATCAATGCGGCAGGAACCACCATTATTCTAACGACACATTATCTGGAAGAGGCAGAAAGCCTTTGCCGTAATGTGGCAATCATTGATCATGGCACGATTGTCCAAAATACCAGCGTGCGCAATCTGCTACAGCAATTAAATAAAGAAGTTTTTATCTTTGATACTCAGGCCGTTATCGAACAGGCACCTGCTGTGCAGGGTTATCAGGTGCGCCGTCTGGATGAGCACTCGTTCGAAGTTGAAATTGAAAAAGGGCAGTCGTTGAATCAACTGTTCGACCAGCTTTCGCAGCTGGGTATCAGCATTATCAGTATGCGTAACAAGGCAAATCGCCTGGAGGAGTTATTTGTGTCCATGGTGAGCAATAACAAAAAAGCGGGGGGAAACTAAACATGGAGCTTAGTCAACAGTGGATCGCCTTCCGCACTATTTTACGTAAGGAAATTAAACGCTTTACCCGTATCTGGGTACAAACCTTATTGCCACCGGCTATTACCATGGCGCTGTATTTTGTGATCTTTGGTAAATTGATCGGCAGCCGTATCGGTGAGATGGATGGTTTCAGCTATATCCAATTTGTTGCGCCGGGTTTGATCATGATGTCTGTGCTGACCAATTCCTATTCCAATGTGGTGTCATCATTTTTTAGTGCTAAATTTCAGCGCAGTGTCGAAGAAATTTTGGTGTCGCCCACGCCTAATTATATTATTTTACTTGGCTATTGTATGGGTGGTGTGGCTCGTGGCTTGGCAGTCGGGGTGTTGGTGACATTGTTGTCCCTGGCATTTACTGATCTTCATGTGCATAGCTGGACGGTTACAATTGCTATTGTTGTATTGACGTCCATGCTGTTTTCATTGGCCGGCTTTATTAATGCTGTTTACGCCAACAGTTTTGATGATATTTCCATCATACCCACCTTTGTGCTCACGCCTTTAACCTATCTGGGTGGAGTATTTTATTCCATTCATTTGTTGCCTGAGTTCTGGCAGGGCGTATCGCAGTTGAATCCGATCCTGTACATGGTTAATGCATTTCGTTATGGCATGTTAGGTGTTTCGGATATCAACGTGGTTGCTGCATTTGCTGGCTTGCTCATCTGTCTGGCTATTTTGTTTATGGTTGGTTTGCATTTGCTGCGTGTAGGTAAGCGCTTGCGCGCGTAATCAATTTTGGATTTGCTGCTATGAGTCATGTTTCCAACAGTCCCTTGGGCCAACAGACGCAGTATGTTTCTGTTTATACCCCCGAATTGTTATTTCCTATTCCACGCGCGGCTTCACGTGAGTCCTTGTTACTCAGTAATGACACGCTACCGTTTTATGGATTGGATTTGTGGACGGGTTATGAGCTTTCCTGGTTGGATGAGCGTGGCAAACCGATAGTTGCTATTGCTGAGTTTGGGATTCCCTGTACCAGCCATGCGATCGTGGAATCCAAGTCGTTTAAGTTGTATTTAAACTCCTTTAATCAGACGCGTTTCCCGGGTGTTAAAGAAGTCTGTGCTCTGCTGGAAAAAGATTTATCTGCAGCGGTAGGAGATACCGTTAGGGTGTCTCTCAAGCCGCTTTCGGAAGGCGTCGTGTGCGATGTAAGTTCATTGGATGGCCTTTGCCTTGATGACCTGCCGGTAACCATCGACACCTATCACCCTTCACCGGATTTATTGCATGTTCATACGGAGACTCATGTCAGCGAGACACTGGTCAGCCATTTATTAAAGAGTAATTGTCCGGTCACGGGTCAACCGGATTGGGCGAGTGTGCAGGTTCGTTATACTGGCGCACAGATTGATCACGAAGGTTTGCTGCGCTATATCGTTTCATTTCGCGAGCATCAGGACTTTCATGAGCACTGTGTCGAGCGGATGTTTGTGGATATCGTGGCGCGTTGCCAGCCGCAACGCTTGAGCGTATACGCACGCTATACGCGGCGGGGCGGCTTGGATATCAATCCGTTCCGTACCACTGAGCCAACCGAGCTGCCGGCGTCGGTACGCCTGGTTCGGCAGTAGGTCCAGCTGTTAGACAATGACTTTGTCGCGCAGGCGATCTGCGGCTTTTTCGAGGGAGTCGATCACTTTTTCTTTGTCGTAATTGCGGATTTTGTCGAGGTCCAGGTACATGGAGAATCCTTCTGCGCGCTCCTCAAAATAGCTTTGGTTTTTGCCCAGCTCCTTACGGAAATCCACAACCTGGTACACCTTGACTGGCAGGGCAAACCCTTTTACCTGAATCTCACCTTTGTCACGACACATGATTGAGTCTTTCACTAACGACCAGGTTTCATGGGAGATCAGGATTTCATCCGGATCGGCTGCGGATTCAAGACGGCTGGCCAGATTCACCTGGGTACCCAGCACCGTGTAGTCGAGGTGGCTGGAGGTACCGAAGGTGCCTACCGTGCAGAAACCGGTATTGATGCCCATACGAATCTGCAACGGTTTTTTTATGCCCTGGTTAAACCATTCCAGTTGCAATGACTTCATTTTCTTCTTCATCGCGATTGCCATGGACACGCAGCGCAGGCAATCCGCTTTAATCCCCTGGCTATTGCTATCGCCATACAACACCATGATGGCATCGCCCATAAACTTATCGATGGTGCCGCCGTAGTGGGTCACTATCTTGGACATTTCAGTCAGATAATGGTTGAGCAGGTCGGTAAGTGCTTCAGCTTCCATCTCTTCTGAAAGTTGACTGAAATCCTTGATGTCTGAAAAAAATACACTGATTTTTTTTCGTTCGGCCTGGAGTGTTTCATCGCGGCCTTGATTGATGGCCTTCCAGACGGTGGGCGGTAGATAACGGGAGAGTTTGTAGGCGCGAATCTTGTGCCACTTTTGTTCGTTTTCCAGTTGTTTCTGACTCATGACCAGCTTGCGAAACCGTTGGTGCATATACACAGCATGAACGAGAAAATAACAGACAATGCCGATCAGGCTAGCCGCGCTGATTTGAACACTGGTACTGAGTATCAGTTGCGGCTTGTGTAACAACAGGCTGACCAGAACACCGGCCGCGAAGGCAGCGTTGTCTTCCATCCAGCGCCGAATCCCCCCGTTGAGTAGGGCATTGAACTGGATAATGGTCAGGAACAGGACGCAGGGCAAAATACTGAAGTTAATCAAGCTCAACACCAGGCCAATCAGGCCGGCATCGACATAGGATAGCCAGCGCAGCAAGCTGACGGTGAATTCCGGAGGGCGTTTATGGGTGAAGTGGTAGGTGGCATAGGGGTAAATCAGCAAAAGAACAATAACAACCACATATAGAAGATTGATATTTTCCCAATTGGTATGAGATGCCAGGGTGCCCGCTGCTGCAAAACAAATAAGCGCACGGAAATAATATTGCTGTAAGGGTGACTCGGTGTGGGCATTCATAGGAGGAGTCTTGCTGTTCATTTGTTATAAAAAACCTTAAGTTTATGCCGCCGATAAATAGCCGTCCCTAATGCAAAGATTGTTCCTCAACAAATTTATGTAAAGGCTTGGTATTAAACGTTTTTTTACGACAAAAGTCTATTGCCGGAGAGCGCTAAATCCTGTTCGTGGCATAGCATTCAACCTGGTCTCTAGCCTTTTAGTCTTAATTGTAGGTATTTCTCTTCCAGCTCTGCGTATTGGGTTTGCAGGATCAAATGATCAGCCTGGAGGCTTTTCAGTGCTTCTACCGCCTGCGCACTGGCATTTTCCGACAAGGCACGTTTCAATTTGTCGTTCTCTTGTTCCAGTTCAATAATGCTGGTCATCAAGGTTTTACTCTCAAAAGCAAAATTGTGTAACAGCTCTCTCATACGTTGATTTTCTTCTTCTGCGAATTGCGTTTTTTCCAGTAGCTGTTCATGGTGATGTAATTTTTCCTGGGAATTTTTCAGTTCGTCTTCTATCAGCTTCACGCAGGTTTCGGCTTCCTGCACAAAGCGAATTTGCCGCTGTAACTGTTGTTGCAGATCCTGGATCGCCACTTCTTTTTCTTCTGCTGTTTTGGCGTCCTCTAATTTGCGTTGCAATTGGTTGATAATCCGGTGTTGATCAACGGCGACATTGCGCAATTTTATAATTTCATTGGCGATGCTGGAATCCGGTCGGTGAGTATGAGCATTTGTGTAAAGCACGGCAGGATTTTTTTCGAGTGCCTGGCGGCCGGTCATCATGCTTTGATGTACATCGTTATAGGTGTTGTGGTAGCGATCGAGTAAATCGTTGAAATATGCTTTATCTTCAACGCTCTCGACCATGTCGGATAGCTGTTGATGATAGCCCTGTGCTTTTTCCTGGGCTTCTTGCCATTGCCGTTCAAGGTCAAAAAACAACTGTTTGAATTTTTCCAGGTTCTCGATCCGTTTCTTGCTATTTGCCAATTCTGTTTCCAGCCCTTGCGTATCTGTCTGGCGGGTTAATAGGCTGGATAATTGTTGTTCCAGATAATCCCAGCGTACCAACGGTTTGTTACCGTCAAAGGTAACTGCCGACTCCTCTGCCATCAGAAAATGATGCCGCAGGGCCAGGACTTTTTGCATCGCTGGCGCCTCCGGTGATTGCTCCAGCGTAATCTGATTGTCCCCGGCGATCTGCTGATACTGGTTTCGCGTGATGTCCAGCTGCCGGGAAATGTATTCGCGGTAAGTGTGGCTGTCTGTTATCGGTTGTTGAAGGGGGGGCGGTGCTGGTTTGGGCTGGCTGTTTAATAACTCGCGCAGCTTTTGCTGTTGGCGGTTGACCAGCTTCCTTTGGTTGCGGACATAAAACAAAAGAAATACGCATAACAGCGTAAGCAGAAGGTAGACCTCCAGAGCCGCTATAAGAATGTAATTAGATACCTGCATGGGTATTCTCGATAGTCTTTGACCGACGCCTTGGCATGAATATAAGCCTTTCGTTCGTGTCATTGAGTATGGTACAGCCTTCTCTTATATGCGAGTCGCTGGATACTTCCAGATGTGCTGCTACAATCGGCGTTTTTTCAGTTGAGGGGGTCAATATGAATGCGTTGGACGCACTTCATCAGCGTGTTTCTGTCAGTAAGCTGACCGCACCTGCACCGAATGCAGAGCAGCGCGAAGCGATATGTAAAGCCGCGTTGCGCGCTGCTGATCATGGTCAGATGCGTCCATGGCGTTTTTTGGTCGTGGAAGCAGAGGGGTTAACTGCATTGGGCGAGCTTTTTTGTGCGGCCGCCCTGTGCGATGATCCGGGCCTTCTGCCAGAGGTGCAGGATTCCTATCGCAAAATGCCGCATCGGGCGCCGATGATTATCGTGGTAATTGCTTCCTGCCACATCAATCCCAAGGTGCCGGAGATTGAACAGCTCATCTCGGCAGGCGCAGCGGCACAGAACATGATTACCGCCGCCTATGCACTGGGTCTTGGTGCCATATGGAAAACCGGTGCCATGGCATACCATCCCGAGGTTAAGCGTGGGCTGGGTTTGCGGGAGAACGAACATATCATCGGCTACCTTTATATGGGCACACCGACCAGTCCTTTAGGTAAAGCGCATCCGCGTCCGACCAGCGAATTTTTTGCCAACTGGCCCGCGCAATAAGATTGCGTTTAATAAATCACTTGTGTACATTAGCGCCCCTTCGAGAAACCCCGGATGGGGCGGTAACGAGCACGTAAAGTGTTTACGGTGAGGTGTCCGAGTGGCCGAAGGAGCACGCCTGGAAAGTGTGTATATCGCAAGGTATCGAGGGTTCGACTCCCTCCCTCACCGCCATATTAAAAAGCCCGGCTAGTCCGGGCTTTTTCATTTATGCGAACGGAGCAGGGCGTGAAGTGATTAATGTTTGCCCATCTTGTTCAATAAGTCGCAGGTTGTGGAAGTGATTGAAAAAGATAAGAAAAGTTTTCCTCTCTTTAATGATGAAAAGCTTGACTCCCCTAAATCGGATCACTAATATACGCGCCTCCAAACAACGCACTCGTAGCTCAGCTGGATAGAGTACTCGGCTACGAACCGAGCGGTCGGAGGTTCGAATCCTCCCGAGTGCGCCATACAAAACAAAGGCTTAGCTGACACAGCTAGGCCTTTTTTTATTTTTGGGGTAAAAAATCGGGGTAAAAAATAAAGTAGAAAAAATCTTCTACTTTCTGGCAGACAATACCGCGTTAAATCATTACAATTTGCTTATTCAGCGCGATAACGATAATAAAAGCTCATCCCGTCAGGGGTGGGCTTTTTTTATGCCTGTTACATTGTGCTGACATCCCTTCGTTGAGTAGTTGATGTGGAGTATGCGAATGTTTCCTTTATTGCAGTTGATGGTATTGAATCATCGGGTCATCAGCAGGGGTAAGATGACGGGATTTTTAAATATAGAAGGGAAACGCGCGGACGGTTTTTGGTTCTAGTTGCACGATCTATTGTTAGCTGCCGGAAGATTTCAAAGCGCTTCGGTATCCATCGCCAGATGCTGCTGTTTCGCTTGATGATTTTTGGGCAACACTTCAGCAAAGGCTTGTTCGATGGCAGCAGGCTCCCGCTCCCGTTTTATGCGCTCAAAAAATGCTTCCGCTTGAGGGTATTGCAGACGCAGGTACATGAGCCATTGCTTGATCCGGTTACCGCAGTTTTTTTCCAGGTAGCGGGGTCTGGTTTGTTGGTAATAATCGTACAGCAAACTGCATATGTCGCCCCAGGAAAGAGGGCGATACTCTTCGCCCTGTAAGTCTGCCATGATGCGCCGGGCCAGGTCCGGGCACGCGAGCAGCCCACGCCCCAGCATCACATCGTCGCAGCCGGATTGTTCGCGACAGCGATGGTAATCCGCCAGATTCCAGATCTCTCCATTTGCAACTACCGGTATAGCCAGGTGTTGGCGTATGTCGGCGATATATTCCCAATAGGCCGGCGGCTTATAGCCATCTGCTTTGGAGCGGGCATGGACGGTCAGCTCATTGGCGCCTGCATCGGCAACAGCGAGTGCATTATCCAGATAGCTGTTGCGATCATCGTAGCCCAGGCGGATTTTCGCGGAGACGGGAATCTCCGCTGGAACCGCATCGCGTACCGCTTTGACGATGCGATATACCCGATCCGGCTGGCGCAAGAGGCAGGCGCCACCATCGCTCTTGTTAACGGTTTTGGCCGGGCAGCCGAAGTTGAGGTCAATCGATTTGGCGCCGGCGCGTACAGCCTCTATGGCGTTGATCGCCATTGGCTCCGGCTTGCCACCCAATAGTTGCAGCTTTACCGGAATGCCGCTCGGGGTTAAGCAGTGATGCTCGATCTCTGGCGCAAAACGGAAAAATACCTTATACGGCAGTACCTGCTCGGTCACGCGGACAAATTCTGTGACACAGCCATCCAGACCACCGATGCGTGTGAGCAGGTCTCTTACGTGGTGGTCGACGACGCCCTCCATCGGGGCCAGCATAATTCTCATGGGGTAGATGAATCTCGTTGCGTCTATATCTAAATCGCCGGAGCGAAGTGTGCGCATTCTACGCTGGATTGGGTGGGTGTACAGGTAGTTGGCTGATAAATAATCGCCGGGCGCAGCGGGAAAGCCGGGGTCTGAGCTGAAAGTTTGCGTAAATCATTGAAGAATAACAAAAAACGGGTTGTGCTCTTATGATTGCGAGGGAACAAAAACCGATGAAACGCACGGGGTTTGGTTGCGGAGGTGGGGTAATCAAGCTACATTGTCGCCCCGCTCGCCTGCCGGGAGTGATTGTTATTAACGCAATCGCGGCAGGATTCATGAATAATTCAGATAAATTCCCGCCATGTCGGGTCTCAATCTCTGCAACTTTGTATTGCAGATACAGAAACAAGGGGCAGTCAGATGCAGGATTCATTGATGCAGCAGGGTGTTGATCTCATGCTTTATGGCATGGGTACTGTGGTGATATTTCTCGCTATCCTGGTTGTTTTCACGACGTTGATGTCGCGCGTGGTCCAGCGTTATTTCGCCGAGCCCGATGTTCAGGCGGCACAGGTCAGGATGGTCGAATCCGACCAGGACGGAGTTGATGCGCGATTGTTGGCAGTTATTAAATCTGCCCTGGATCAGCACCGGGCGAACCGCCGTTAACAATCATCCTTATGCACTAGCGCCACCGTGCGCATAAACAAATAAGAAAACGAATAGAAAGGTAAGCACCATGAGCGATGTTAAAAAGCCCTTGGGTATCACTGAAGTTGTCTTGCGCGATGCACATCAATCTCTGTTTGCTACGCGTATGCGGTTGGACGATATGTTGCCTATTGCCGCCAAGCTGGACGAGATGGGCTATTGGTCATTGGAAACCTGGGGTGGTGCAACCTTCGATGCCTGCATTCGCTATTTGGGCGAAGATCCCTGGCATCGCATTCGCGAGCTGAAAAAAGTGATGCCGCGCACGCCGATGCAGATGTTGCTGCGCGGTCAGAATATCCTTGGTTATCGCCACTACGCCGACGATGTGGTGGACAAGTTTGTCGAGCGCGCAGCACACAATGGTGTGGATGTCTTTCGTGTATTCGATGCGATGAACGATATGCGCAACATCGAAACTGCGTTGAAAGCGGTCAAAAAACATGGCAAACATGCTCAGGGGACCATCTCTTACACACTGAGCCCGGTCCATAATGTCGATTTATGGGTAGAGCAGGGCAAGCGCATCGAAGACATGGGGGCGGATTCCATTTGTATTAAAGATATGGCCGGTCTGCTGAAGCCCTATACTGGTTTTGAACTGGTCAAGCGGTTAAAAGAAACCTGCCAGATTCCCATTCACCTCCATTGCCATGCCACCACCGGCCTGTCCACATCAACCATTGTTAAATGTGTCGAGGCTGGCGTCGATAATGTTGATACCTCTATCTCATCCATGTCCATGACCTACGGTCACAGCCCGACCGAATCAGTGGTAGCTATCTTGCAGGAAACCGAGCGTGATACCGGACTGGATATCCAGAAGCTCGAGGATATCGCGGCCTATTTTCGCGAAGTCCGCAAGAAATACGCGAAATTCGAAGGTGCCTTGCGCGGTGTGGATTCGCGCATTCTGGTGGCCCAGGTGCCGGGTGGCATGTTGACCAATATGGAAAGCCAACTGCGCGAACAGAATGCCCAGGACCGTTTTGATGAAGTCCTGGCAGAGATCCCGCGCGTTCGGGAAGACCTGGGTTTTATTCCGCTGGTGACACCGACCTCGCAAATTGTAGGTACCCAGGCGGTCTTGAATGTCTTGTGCGGCGAACGCTACAAGAACATCAGTAAAGAGACAGAAGGGGTGCTTAAAGGTGAGTACGGTGCAACGCCAGCGCCAGTAAATACGGAATTGCAGCAGCGCGTGCTGAACGGTGCGGCGCCAATTACTTGTCGTCCGGCAGACCTGCTGGAACCTGAGATGGATAAACTGACCCGTACCCTCAAGGAGTTGGCTGCGGAAAAAGATATCAGCCTCGCCCAAGGCGATGCATTGGTTGACGACGTGCTGACTTACGCACTCTTTCCCCAGGTGGGCCTGAAATTCCTCCAGAACCGTCATAATCCTGCTGCTTTCGAGCCAGTGCCCGGACAGGACAGCGCCGCGGTGGTAACTACGGAACAAGGTGAGGAAATTTACACCGTTTCAGTAGAAGGTCGAAGCTATACCGTGACGGTGTCCGCGGGTGGGGATATCACCGGTCTGGTGCCGCTGAACGGCGCGGCGGCGCCCGAAAGTCACGGCGATGTTACCGTGAGCGGTGGTGAATCCATCGTGGCACCGCTGGGGGGCATCATCTGTAAGGTGCTGGTCAAACCCGGTCAAAAAGTTCAGGTTGGTGACACCCTGTGTGTACTTGAAGCAATGAAGATGGAAACGGAAATCAGCACCTTCAAGGCCGGGACCGTTGTGGCAGTCGATATCCAGGTGGGTGACAGCGTCGCGGTGGGCGATGTGTTACTTACCATCGCCTGATTGCGGAGACGGAAGACGACTATGGAAAACTTTATCCGCCTTTGGCAAGACTCGGGCATTCATCATTTGCAATCCGGCCAGTTCATTATGTTACTGGTGGGGTTCCTGTTGTTATTTTTTGCTATTCGTAAAGGCTTTGAGCCGTTATTGCTGGTACCCATAGGCTTTGGCTGTATCCTCTCTAATATCCCCGGTGCCGGCTTATCCCTGACTGCGTTTGAAAGTGCACTTGCCTTTGGCCATACCGATGTATACCACGCGTTCGCTCAAGCCCTCGGCGTTGCACATGACGCGACGGCAACAGAGTTGGCGGAGCTGTATAAGAACGCCTCGACAGCGGTGCAGGTGCAGGTTCACCGGATAGCGACTGATTATGGTTTCAGTGACGGCATGTTATATGTCTTCTACAAAGTCGCCATTGCCAGCGGCGTAGCGCCGCTGATTATCTTTATGGGCGTAGGTGCCATGACTGATTTCGGTCCGCTGCTGGCAAATCCCAAGACCTTGTTCCTGGGGGCGGCGGCACAGTTCGGGATCTTTGCGACGGTGCTGGGCGCGGTAGGTTTATCCAGTATGGGCTTGATGGATTTTTCCATCGCTGACGCGGCGGCCATTGGTATCATCGGCGGTGCAGATGGGCCGACTGCGATTTACGTCGCCAGTATCCTGGCACCGGATTTGTTGGGCGCGATTGCCGTCGCTGCCTACTCTTATATGGCGTTGGTGCCGTTGATCCAACCGCCGATTATGCGCGCCTTGACCACCAAGGCCGACCGCCAGATCAAGATGCAGCAATTGCGCGAGGTTTCCAAGCGCGAAAAGATTCTATTTCCGCTCGTGCTACTGGTTCTGGTGGCGCTGTTCCTGCCGAGCGCGGCGGCTCTCCTGGGGATGTTCTGTTTTGGTAATTTGCTGCGCGAATGTGGAGTGGTAACGCGCCTGAGTGAAACGGCGCAAAATGCGCTGATCAACATCACCACGATTTTCCTCGGTCTGGCAGTGGGTTCAAAGTTGGCAGCTGATAAATTCCTCGACCCCAAAACCCTGGGCATTCTCGTATTGGGTATGTTGGCCTTTGCTATCGGCACGGCCATGGGCGTGTTGGTGGCTAAATTTATGAACCTGTTGTCAAAAAACAAGATCAACCCGTTAATTGGTTCCGCCGGTGTCTCGGCTGTGCCCATGGCGGCACGGGTCTCTAATAAGGTTGGCCTGGAAACTGACCCGCACAATTATTTGCTGATGCATGCCATGGGTCCCAATGTGGCCGGTGTCATCGGGTCAGCCGTGGCCGCCGGTGTTATGATTTCCATGGTCTCTGCCATGGGCTGATCGCCAGGATGATGCCGCGAAAGCTCTTTCCGTGCCGCGGGAAGAGCTTTTTTGTTTCTCCGCTTTAATTTGAATACTGCACGCTGCTGAGGATTTACCTGTGGAAAATATGCCCTTCGCTACATCAATTAACCATCCTCAACTGCTCAAGGCACTGGAGAGTCTGGCGTTAGTGCAAGCCACGCCGGTGCAGGAAAAAGCCATTCCGGAAATAGTGAGTAATAAAAATCTACTGGTCAGTGCCAAGACGGGCAGCGGTAAAACCATTGCGTTTCTCTTGCCGGCATTGCAGAAAATATTAACCGCGCCGCCGTTGAATCCTGTCAGTACCCGCGTCCTGATTCTCAGTCCAACGCGTGAACTGGCTCGACAAATCGTAAAAACCACCCAGCAGTTGTGTCGCTTTACCAGTATTAAGGTGGCAATGGTCACCGGTGGTGATGAATTGAAATACCAGAAAGCTCTGTTGCGTAAAAACCCTGAGATTGTGGTAGCCACACCGGGCCGTCTGGTAGAGCACATTCGGCATAAATCGACCGATTTTTCGGGCCTGGAAATGTTGATCCTGGACGAAGCTGATCGCATGCTGGATATGGGGTTGAGTGAAGATGTATTAGCGATTGCGGAGATCTGTTGCGCGCAACGCCAGACGTTGCTGTTTTCTGCCACGCTTGAGCAACGCGGTTTGCGTCATCTGATCAAACAGATCATGCAGGAACAACCCGCCGAAGAAATTGCGATAGAAGAGCCCGACAACCGCATCCAGCAACAAATTATCCTGGCCGATGATGACAAGCACAAAGAAAAAGTGTTGCTCGCCTTATTGGCGCGCTCAACCTACGACAAAGCGATTGTGTTTACCAATACCAAGGTAAAAGCGGCGCAGTTGGATGGACTGCTGCGTTATAACAAATACAGCATCAGTGCGTTGCACGGGGATATGACACAAGACCAGCGCAAGCGTTCGCTGGATATCTTTCGTCAGGGGCACACCCGTATTCTGGTGGCCACCGATGTTGCCGCAAGAGGCCTGGATGTCGAGGGTGTAGATCTGGTTATCAATGTGGATATGGCGCAAAGTGGTGACGATTATACGCACCGTATCGGTCGTACCGGTCGAGCCGAAAAAAGCGGTCGGGCCGTCTCGCTGATTGCGGCGAATGAATGGAATCTTATGAGCAGTATCGAACGTTATTTAAAAACCAGTTTTGAACGAATCAGCGTTCCCGGTTTGGTGGCCAGTTACACTGGGCCAAAAAAAGTGAAGGCCTCCGGCAAGGCATCGGGAACGAAAAAGAAGAAGCCGACAGAGACAAAAACCTCGGCTGTCAACAAAGTTAAAGTGCGCGAGCGGGATAAGAAAAACATTGGTAAACGTCGCGCGCCCAGTGCTCCCGCAATACAATCTGATGGGGCAACACCCCCGGCAAAAAACCTCGGCGATGGCTTTGCACCCTTGCGGCGCAAGCAAACGAATCTTCCGGACCTGGGTGACGAAGACTAGTTCCCTTGTTTCAGGGTTGTGATTGAACGCTCAATCTTTTGCTGTCCGTCATTAAAAATATTTTTGTATTGCACATTGACCACTTATAAATTTGGGCATAGTATCAAGACAAGGTGGCTAAAAAGAATGCCACCGACAAACAACAAATCTGAAAGATTTGTTTGACAGGTGTCACAGGTTTGTCATGGTGAAACGGTACAAGTTGCCCATGCGAATCGGTGGCGATAGATTACTCATCACGTAAAAAGGGGTGTGGGCGAGGCCGCTGGAATCTGTGTAGTTTGTGTAGCAGTTTGCGTAAAACAGAGCAGCAGGGCGTTTGTACCAGAAGCTTTTAAAGATATTGTTCAAGCGAAGCTTCTGAGTGAATCCGCCGAATGTTAACTTTGAACCTGAAGGGGATTTTAACCCATGGCGAAAAGATCTCACGCTAGACGCAATAACCACCATATGTTCACCGAAGACAATAGCTACCGAAGCTCGAAACACAAGTCATCACGAAAGCAGCGAGACGACGACAACATTGTCGAAATTAAATCCCGCTCCCAGCAAGTCGAAACCGCTTACTCTCCCCCTCGCTCTCCCCAACCGCTCCGCGCTAAAAATCACGCTCAACAACAATATATCACCGCCATTCAAAACCACGCTCTGACCTTTGGCATCGGCCCTGCCGGTACCGGTAAAAGTTATTGCGCGGGCGCATTGGCGGCAGAAGCATTGGAGTCAGGGCGAATTGAGCGGATTATCCTGACGCGACCCGCGGTGGAATCGGGGGAAAACCTCGGCTTTCTGCCGGGTGATCTGGATCAGAAGTTTTCGGTTTATATCGATGCTTTCCGCGATATCCTCAACGAGCGCCTCGGTGCCGGCACGGTGGATTATTGTTTACGCCATGGCCGTATCGTCGCAGCGCCGCTGGCATTTATGCGCGGTAAAACCTTCAACAGCAAAACCTTCGTCATCCTGGATGAAGCGCAAAATACCAGTCTGGCGCAAATGAAGATGTTCCTGACGCGCATCGGAGAAGACTGTAAAGTCGTCATCAACGGTGACGTGCAGCAGAGCGACATCCGGGGTCCTAACGGTCTGGCGGATGCGGTACGGCGCCTGGGTAATTTACCTAATGTCTATGTCCACGAGTTTGAGCGGGACGATATTGTGCGCAGCGGTCTGGTGCGCGACATTATTGATCGCTACGAATTGATGGACTGAGTAAACGCCTCCTACGCGCTGCGCTTATCGCAGCGCGTTTTTTTATACCTCTCTTGTATTCCCTTGCACCAATGGGCATGCTGCGTTTTTTTCATTACCTCGATTTTCATTGCCCATGTTGTGTTTTATTTGTCCGCTATGTCGCGAGCCCCTGATTGAAAATTCCCACGGCCTGGCGTGTAGTCGTCGTCATCAGTTTGATCGTGCACGGGAAGGCTATTTTCATCTTTTACCGGTACACCATAAAAATTCTCGTCAACCGGGTGATGCAAAGTTACAACTCCAGGCCCGGCGGCAGTTTCTTAACGCCAATTTTTTTTCGCCCTTGGTCGGCGCCTTGAAGCATCACCTTCCCGCGTCTACGCAACATCTACTGGATATCGGTTGTGGCGAAGGTTATTTCACCCGGCATTTGGCCTCAGCACTGGATGCATCTGCGCAAGTCTACGGTATCGACATTGCTAAAGACGGTGTGCGCCTGGCAGCGAAAGGGCGGCGCGAGTTCTACGCGGTCGCTTCCAGCTATGCCTTGCCTATTGCTGATCACAGCATGGACGTCATTACTCGAATTTATGCACCCAGCAAGGACAGTGAGTTGGCTCGCCTGTTGAAAAAAGATGGACGGCTGATCATCGTGACACCGGGGCCAAATCATTTGCTGCGCCTGCGGCAACAGCTGTATCAGGATATTCGTCCGCACCCCGAGCCTCAGGCACCTGAGGGATTTATTTTGCAGGAGACCCAGCAACTCAGGTTCGAGCTGATCACTCCAGCCGGTTCTCTTACGGAAGCCTTGTTGCAGATGACGCCCTTTGCCTGGCGTTTAACAGAGTCGCTTGCGGAAATGGCGGCGACCGGTTGGCAGGATCAAGCGGAGTTCAGGATTAGCCTGTATCGCCGGGTTTGAATTCTGCCCACACCCTACTTGCGCTCACCGCAAAAACGGGGCAGTCTAGCCATTGTTAGGTATCAGGGAATAACAGGGAGGCTTTATGACAGCCATAGCAGATTACAACACCAAGACCGGCCAATGGATGTTGGTGATCCATCGGGTCACTGCCACCAGCGCAGAGGTCTGGGTGGGCACATTATTTCCTACATTAAAAATGCCCCTGCGGGCGCAGGTTGAACTCCTTTTGCCGGACGGCTCGGTGCGCGTCCATTCGATTGTAAAAGAAGATTGGCAGCGCCCCTTCCGCAAGGTTAATCAACGTTTCTACGTGCTTTGCCGCTTTGACAACCTTGAGCCCGCAACCCGCTACCGGGTGGTTTTTTCCCGGCGTATTGAAGCAGTTCCCTGTGTGATTGAGGAAGCCTGGCAAGCCTTACGCTCTGGCTGTTTCGATACGCTACCCACCTCTATTCCCGCCCAAGGGTGTAAGCCCTTTACCGTCGGTTTGGGTAGCTGTTTCTACAATCATCGCGATGGCGGACAGGCAGCGGCAGCCTATCGCGCGCTCTACGAACGGGGGCCAGATGAGGCGCGGCCGGATATCACGGTATTGGCCGGCGATCAGGTATACCTGGATATCGGCTTCGATTCCCTGTCGTTACTAAATACCGAAATCCGCCAGCGAATTGCTGATGATTACGCGCTGCACTGGCAGGCGTTGGGTAGTATCTTCGGTTGTGGTGGCACCTGGATGCTGCCGGATGATCACGAATACTGGAATGACTATCCCTTCTATGACGGCCTGATTCCCGCGTTACTGGCGTTAAAGCTGGCGCGAGTCAGGAGCACCTGGACGGCTTCTGCCAGCGATGGGGTGAAAAACATCCAGCGCTCGCCACTGGTAGACACCTTTTCCATCGGCAACGACTTATCTTTCTGCTTTGCTGACTTGCGCTCCCACCGTAGCAAGCACCAGTTCATCACCCAGGAAGGTTTTGCGCAGTTGGTTGCCTGGGCACGTTCCCTAAGGTCACCCGGTGTACTGGTGATTCCACAGTTGCTGATCGATGAAGAAGATAAATGCGAGCGCAACCTGCTGAGCTTTTCCCGTCAATACCGCGAACTGCTGCAGGCCCTCGCTCACACCGGTAACGACATTGTGGTGTTGTCGGGAGATGTACATTTCGGTCGTATCGCCAGTGTGACCTTGGGGAACAATGGCGGTCGTTTGATCGAGGTCGTTTCATCGCCCATGTCCAACCTGACCGGTTTGAATGGCATCGCCACTGCCGAAGCAAAATCCAGCCCGGATTTCTTCCCGGACCCCCGCGTGATCCGCATTCCAGAGTGGGTGCCGGCCAAAGTCCGCTATGACAAATCCTTCCAGGTGAAAAGCAAACCCGGTTTCCTGATGTCGGCCTATCCCAAGGCCCGTACGCGGGAACACTTTATGACGGTGAGTTTCAGCCGTTTGGCATCGGGTGAGATTGAGTTGTCCGTCAATGCCTGGCGGATTCGCGAACGCTGTAAACCGGACAATCTACCTGTCAGTGACTTTGAGCAGCCATATAGAGTGGTTCTGCGAAAAATCTGATTCCCGCCTTATCGATTGGCGCCAAAGTAATATTGTGTAATTGCTTTGGCGTCAATTTCCTTATTCAATTCCCTGCCGTAAATCAAGTGAAGGTAGCTTTTTCAATTGAACTGGTTATATCTGATATGGCAGAAATAACTAATATTGTTAACTGCGTGGAATATCATGTATCATCATGCGCCAATTTGATGTGATTTTAAGCGACATGATTGTTTGTTAAGCAATTCCTCCAGGACGACAGAGACGGGTTGGACCCGAGCAACACCTGATCGCCATTTTCCCTTATGCCCTTAATCTCCAAGCCTGATGCGCTTCGGGCGGGAGTTCGGCATTTCCAGCAATATCAGCACAACAGGAACAAGTGGATGAATGACATGCACACCCGCCGTTATCCCGGCCATTATGTACGCAAGATTTTGGCGGTAGTCGCCAGCGTAACGCTATGGTGCGCGACGGCAGCCCAGGCACTAGAGGCGACAACGGTTCGACAAGTAGCCTTGCAAGCGATTGAGACCCATCCCGAAGTGCAGGCGAACTGGCACGCGTTCCGCGCCGCCGCCGAGGATGTCAGCGTGGCGCGTGGCGGTTATCTACCCTCGGTGGACCTGACGGCCTCCGCCGGTAAGGCAAACCGGGATTACGACGGTCGGGGGAGCTACGATAGCGGGCAGGCCGGCATTTCCCTGAGCCAGATGTTGTTTGATGGCTTTCGCACCAGCAGTCAGGTGAATCGGTTTGATAGTGCGCGTCTCGTGCGCTACTTCGAACTGCTGGACAGCGTGGAGAATATTGCCCTCGAAGCCGTCAGCGCCTATGAAGATGTGCAACGTCAACGCCAATTGGTGACCCTTGCGCGGGATAACTATGCCAAGCACCGTGAGGTGTTGGCCCAGATTGAAGAGCGGGTAACCTCTGGCGTCGGCCGCCGCGTTGACCTGGAGCAGGTGGCCGGGCGTCTCGCACTGGCGGAATCCAATCTGTTGACAGAGGCCTCAAACCTCCACGATGTCACGGCCCGTTACCTGCGCATCGTCGGCCAATTGCCGGCGCAGGCGCTGGCTCCTACCCAACTGGAAAACCACGTGTTGCCACCCAGTGTGCAAGAAGCTTTGACGTTGGCCTATCAAGGTAATCCGGGTTTTCACGCCGCCATCAAGAACATCGCTGCGGCCCAGGCCGCTGTCAAGGTCGAACGTTCGGGCTACTACCCCAAGGCGGAACTCCGGGCCCGCCAGAACATTGGCCGCAACACCAACGGTTTTGATGATCGTTTTGATCCGGATCGCTATGGGGAAGAGGGCGCTATTGAACTGGCTATCACCTATAACCTCTACAGCGGTGGCGCCAATCGTGCAGCGGTGCGGCGGTCGCTCGAACAGGTAAACCAGGCCAAGGATCTGCGCGACCAGGCCTGCATCAACCTCCGCCAAACCACCCAGATCGCTTACAACGATTCCCGACGGATCACTGAACAGCTGATTTCGCTGGATCAGCACCGTCGCTCCAGTGACAAGGTGCGCATTGCCTACAGCGAGCAATTCAATATTGGCCAGCGAACCTTGCTCGATTTGCTCGACGCCGAAAACGAATACTTCCAGGCTAGCCGCGCCTATGTGAACGCCCTGAGCGACAATGCCCTGGCGCGTGCCCGGACCTTGGCGGCCATGGGCAAATTGTTGCCGGCCCTCGGTATCGTGCGCGATGGTTTGACGATGCTTGATCAGGTCGATGCCGATCCGGTTCAGGTGGATGCTGATTCCGCGTGCCCGACAGACGCCCCGGTAGCGATGAGCCGCGCTGACCTGATCTCTGAAATGACGCCCATCAGTAACGATGCCTTATTTGCCACCGGCCGTTCTGACTTGAGCCCCGGCGCCGCTCAGCGGCTGGATCAGCTGCTGCAGCACATCAAGCAAACCCCCAAGGTGATGGAGATTCGCATCGAAGGCCATACGGACAACACCGGCAGTGACATGATCAATATTCCGCTTTCCAAAGCACGGGCAGAAAGCGTGCGCAATTATCTGGTGCTGAATGGCCTGGAGACTGCCACTATTCAGGTAGAAGGCTTTGGCGCTGCACGCCCGGTCGCCGACAACCTGACCGAAGCCGGACGCGCGAAGAATCGGCGCGTGGAAGTCACCGTCAGCCGCGCGCCCTGATTATCGTGGCGACCTTGGCGGAGTCAGTATGACCACATTGGTGAGTCAGCCTATCCAGATTGAGGCCACACAGCCAGGCGGAGCACTGCTGGAAGCCCTGCTGCTGGTGGCGCGAGCCCACGGTATCGATACCAGCCGCGACACCCTGCTGGCCGGTTTGCCGCTCTCGGACGGGCAATTAACACCGGCATTCTTATCCCGTGCCGCTCAGCGGGCCGGTTTGACCAGCCGACTGGTTGCGCGGGAGCTCCCGCGCCTTAACCCGGCACTCTTTCCCGTTATTCTCTTGCTGGATAACCAGGACACCTGTCTGTTGTTGGCACTCAAGGATCAGCGTGCCCAGGTGGTGTTTCCTGAGCTGGGCGAAGCCAACGTATGGCTGGAGCTGGATGAGCTCATGTCGCGTTACAGTGGCCATGCCATCTACCTCCGGCCCGAGGAGCGCCTCGATGCACGTACGACACCCATCGACAAGCAGACCGACGGCCACTGGTTCTGGAGCGTTGTTCGTCGGCATCGCGGGCTATACCGTGATGTGTTACTGGCCGCTTTCCTGATCAACCTGTTTGCCGTGGCGATGCCGCTGTTCGTCATGAACGTGTACGACCGCGTCGTACCCAACCACGCTACCGATACCCTGTGGATGCTGGCCGCGGGCATGGTGTTGGTGATGTGTGCCGACGCAGCGCTGCGCATGATGCGCGGCTGGTTTATCGATCTGGCCGCCAGCCGCACCGATATTACCTTGTCGGCGAGCATCATGGAGCGGGTGCTGGGCATGAAGATGAGCGAGCGACCGGTATCGGTCGGTTCCTTCGCCTCCGGTTTACAGGCTTTTGAAGCGGTGCGCAGCTTTATCGGATCGGCCACTGTGGTGGGGTTTATCGACTTACCCTTCGTGCTGCTCTTTACCTTGGTCATGGGCCTCATTTCCTGGCCGTTGGTGATCCCGGTGCTGGTGGGTATCGCACTGGTATTGCTCTACACCGCCGGGGTACAGCACAAACTCCACCAACTGTCCGAGCAGAATATGCAGGCAAGCGCGCAGCGTAATGCGGTACTGGTGGAAAGCCTGGTTGGCCTGGAGACGCTGAAGACCCTCGGCGCCGAAGGGCGGATGCAATCGCTATGGGAGAAAACCACCCTGCTGCTGTCGCGCAGTTCGGTCAAGATGCGCATGCTCTCTGGCTCGGTCACGGCGGGTACCCTGTGGATTCAACAAGCGGTAGCGGTGGCCATAATCATCGTCGGCGTTTATCTCATCATTGATGCTCAGCTCACCCAGGGCGCCCTGATTGCGGCTTATATGCTGTCGTCCCGGGTGATGGCACCGGTTGGTCAGACGGCAGCCCTGTTGATGCAATACCACCAGGCAGCTACCGCGCTGAAAACGCTCGACACGGTTATGGAAAAACCGGTGGAACGCCCGCAGGGCGGGCACTGGATCAGCCGCCCGCGCTTGCAGGGTGGTATTGAATTCAGGGACGTGGGATTTCGTTATCCGCAGGATGAGCGGGAAGTGCTGCGCGGTGTGTCGTTCAGGATTAATCCCGGCGAGCATGTGGCTATCCTGGGCCGCAACGGTTCCGGTAAGACCACGCTGGAAAAATTAATCGCCGGTTTGTATTCGCCGTCCCAAGGTGCGGTACTGATTGATGGGATTGATGCCCGGCAACTCGATCCGGCGGAGCTGCGCCGCAATATGGGGTATGTCTCCCAGGATGTGAACTTATTCTTCGGCTCGTTGCGTGACAACATCGCGATGGGCGCTCCCCAGGCGGATGATGAGCAGGTATTGAACGCTGTGCGCCTGAGCGGGTTGGCCGAATTTGTGCAGACCCATCCCGCCGGTCTGGCGATGCCGGTCGGTGAGCGCGGAGAGTTATTGTCCGGAGGCCAACGGCAAAGCGTCGCCATCGCCCGGGCGCTGCTGAATGATCCGGCCATCTTGTTGTTCGACGAACCCACCGGTGCCATGGACCACTCCAGCGAAGAAGCCTTCAAGCACCACATGCGTGACTATGCCCATGGTAAGACCCTGGTGGTGGTGACCCACCGTACGTCGCTGCTGGAACTGGTGGATCGGATTATCGTAATTGATGCCGGCAAGATTGTGGCTGATGGCCCTAAAGAGCAGGTCGTTGAAGCCTTGCGCCAGGGGCGTATCGGGAGGGCTTCCTGATGGCCACGAAAGAACAGGGCTGGTTTGCACGCCTGGGACGCTGGTTGGAAAAAGCCGGTGGTCCGGCCAGTCGTGTTATCGAGCGCCTCTATGCCCGTTGGCTCACCCCGCTCAATGACTCCAAAGATTGGGTTACCGAGGCCGACTGGGCCCGGCTGCAACAGGAACCCTTGCGCGCGCGGGCTTTGCTCTATGTCATGGCGCTGGTGTTGTTGCTGTTGCTGGTATGGGCCGCATTCGCCAGTGTGGATGAAGTTGCCCGGGGCGAGGGGCGGGTTATTCCATCGCGCCAACTCCAGGTTATCCAGTCATTTGACGGCGGCGTGGTGGACGAGATTCTGGTACACGAAGGCCAGGTGGTCGAGGCGGGGGATTTGTTGCTGCGTATCGACCCCACGCGTTTTATCTCCAGTTTTCGCGAGAGCCGCGCCCAGTACCTTTCCCTGCAAGCCAAGGCGGAACGCCTGAAGGCCCTTACCAGTGGGGCAGCTTTTGTCTTGCCGTCGGATGTTATGAGCGAGGCTCCGGATGTAGCAGCTTACGAACAGCGCCTGTTTGAAACGAGTTTACTGGAGCGAGCCGAGCAGCTCCGTATCGCCCGGGATCAACAGGTGCAACGGGAAGAGGAATACAAGGAAATCCAGGCCAAGGTGACACAGACCACCCGCGCTCATGAGCTGGCGCGGCAGGAATTGCAGGTCACCAGACCCCTGCTTGCCAGTGGTGCCATCTCGGAAGTTGAGATATTGCGTCTCGAAGGTGATGTATCCAATGCCGATGGAGCGCGCAAGCAGGCGCTGGCCCAACTGGCGCGCTCGGAAGCGGCAGTGGCGGAAGCGGCAGGCAAGCTGCGCGAGGTTGAATTGACCATCAACAACAAGTGGCGCAACGAGTTATCGGAGGTTATGGGCAAACTGGCCAGTCTGGAGGAGGGCAGTCGGGGCTTGGCTGACCGCATCAAATATGCCGAGATACGCTCACCGGTGAGAGGCACAGTACAACGCTTGTTGGTTAATACCGTGGGCGGCGTGGTACAGCCGGGTAATCAGGTGTTGGAGATTATCCCTCTGGATGATCAATTATTGATTGAGGCCAAGGTAGCGCCCAAAGATATCGCTTTCTTACGGCCGGGGCAGCCGGCCATCGTGAAATTTACCGCCTACGACTTTGTGGTCTACGGGGGGTTAACGGGCACATTGGAACATATCAGCGCCGATACGATAACCGATGAACGCGATAACACCTTTTATCTGGTACGCGTGCGCACGGACCGTGCAGGGTTTGATCCGGCCTTGCCGATCATGCCGGGCATGACAACCCAGGTTGACATCCTCACCGGCAAAAAGACCGTGCTTGCCTACTTGTTAAAGCCGGTGCTGCGTGCACAACAGAACGCCCTGACGGAACGATGACACGCCACTTCTTTATCAGCCCCGCAGCGGTTCGTTCGCCGCGCTGGCAACAGGCCTTCCCTGATGCGCAATGGTGTTGCTCGTGCGCCGAATTGCCCCGCGTATCCTCTGCTGATCTTGTCTGGTTGTTGCTGGAACCGGATCATGACCGGGATTTGTACACCTGTGTGGCATTGGAAGCGCCGGTCGTTGCCCTGACGCGGCAGGAGAATCTGGCTGAGGCACAAAAGGTGTTGGCCGCAGGAGCCTGCGGTTATCTGCATTACCTGGCAACGCCGGCCGTACTTGAACAGGTGAGCCAGGTGGTACGACACAAGGGGTTATGGCTGGGGGCTGACTTGATGCGGCAGCTGGTCCTCGGCAGTGCGAAGCGTTTGCCTGAACCCCTGTCCGAACCGCGTTTACAAGACCTGACGCCGCGCGAAAGAGCTGTGGCTGATGCCGTGGCCGCGGGTAAATCCAACAAAGAGGTTGCCCGTGATTTATCCATTACGGAACGCACGGTGAAAGCGCACTTGAGTGCGGCTTTCGAAAAACTGGGGGTGCGCGACCGACTGCACCTGGTGCTGGTGCTGGCGGGCCAGGCATAAATACCGGCTTCTACTGCCTCCTTCTCAGGCTCCATGTTTTTCTGTTCCTTATATTGTCCTTCAGTCCAATATCACTGACGTTCACTTCAACATAAAGTGCGCTCCATTATGCCCATCCCTGACTTGGGCACTCAACCCCATACCCGTTTGCGGAGCACCTTATGAGCAATGCCGTCGCCACAGTCACTTATACCCAGGGACAAGTCTGGGCCAAATCTCCGGACGGTAGTCTGCGCCCGCTTCAAGCCGGTAGCCTGGTAAATGCCGATGAAGTGATAGTGACCGCTGAAGGTGCCAGTGTAGAACTGGACTTTGGTGATGGTATTCCCGTGGCTATCGCGGGGAATCAGGAAGTGGCCATGGGGCGTGACTTGTGGGATGAACTGGCCGCTGGCGCCGATGAAGCGGCGGTGGAAGATGAGTCGGTTCGGCAAGCTTTGGCAATCCTGGAGCAGGGTGGTGATCTTCTGGAGGAAATGGAAGATACGGCGGCAGGTTTGGCTGGCGGTGCCGGTGGGGGTGGCATCAGCTTTGTGCAACTGGCCCGCTTGGCAATCGATACGCCTGAACTACATCGCTTTGAATTTACCGATACGCTGCCGTTGCCAACAGCGCCGGCGCAACAGGAAGCCCGCAGTATCAATTATCCGCCGGTAACCGCTGACCTTAATGTTCAAGGCGACGAAGATACAGCTATCATCGGACGTATCCTGGCAACGGACGCTGATGGCGATGCGCTGACGTATCAGATCACGACCCACCCCACGTACGGCTCGGTGGTGCTGGATACCACCATCGGTCAATTTGTTTACCTACCTGCTGCCAACTACCACGGTGCCGATAACTTTGTTGTTACCGTCACCGATGCGCGTGGCAACAGCACCACCAGTACAATCAATGTCACAGTGGTGCCGGTCAATGATCTTCCTGTTACGGCTGATGTGAACCTGAGCACCGATGAAGATGCCGCCGTTGCAGGGCAGGTGCTGGCCACTGACGTGGATGGTGATACCTTGGGGTATACCTTGGGCACTGCACCCGCTAACGGCAGCGTCACTCTTGATCCGGTAACGGGTGATTTTGTTTACACCCCGGCTGCCAATTTTAATGGCGCTGACAGTTTTGTCGTGGTGATTTCCGATGGCCAGGGTGGCAGTGTTACCAGTAGGGTCGCCGTTAATGTTGCACCGGTAAACGATGCGCCGGTCGCATCAGATCTTGCACTGACAACTGATGAAGATGTTGCGGTGACGGGTCAAATCAGTGCGACGGATGTCGATGACGACACATTGAGTTTTACTACCACCACAGCGCCGCAAAACGGCGTGTTGGTATTAAACCCGTCAACTGGTGAATTTACTTATACGCCTAATTCCCATCACAACGGTTCCGACAGCTTTATCGTCACCATCAGCGATGGCAATGGCGGTACAACGACCAGTACCGTCACCATCGGCGTCACGCCGGTAAACGATGCACCGGTTGTTGCACCTGTGACCTTGGCAGACATCAACGAAGACGGCAGCATCGTTATTACGCAAACTGATTTGTTGGCTGGTACAAGTGATCTGGATGGTGATGCGCTGACTGCAATTAATTTATCCCTGACAACCGGTAGTGGCAGGCTGATCGATAACGGTGACGGTACCTGGACTTTCACACCCGCCACTGATTGGAATGGTGATGTGGGTTTTGCCTTTGAAGTCTCAGACGGCACAGTCAATATTTCTAACGCCGCATCATTAACTGTTGTTTCTGAAAATGATGCACCGGTCGCGTCAGATCTTGCACTGACAACTGATGAAGATGTTGCCGTAACGGGTCAAATCAGTGCGACTGATGTTGATGGCGATACATTGAATTTTACTACCACCACAGCGCCGCAAAACGGTGTCGTGGTATTGAATCCATCAACCGGTGAATTTACTTATACACCTGACTCCCATCACAACGGTTCCGACAGTTTTATCGTCACCATCAGCGATGGCAATGGCGGTACAACGACCAGTACCGTCACCATCGGCGTCATGCCGGTAAACGATGCGCCGGTTGTTGCGCCTGTGACCTTGGCAGACATCAACGAAGACGGCAGCATCGTTATTACGCAAGCCGATTTGTTGGCTGGTGCAAGTGATCTGGATGGTGATGCATTAACAGCGATTAATTTATCCCTAACCACCGGCAACGGCAGTTTGATTGATAACGGTGACGGCACCTGGACCTTTACACCCATTGCTGATTGGAATGGTGATGTCAGTTTTGCCTTCGAAGTCTCAGACGGCACAGTCAATATACCCAACACCGCATCATTAAAGGTTGTTTCTGAAAATGATGCACCGGTCGCATCAGATCTTGCACTGACCACTGATGAAGATGTTGCCGTAACGGGTCAAATCAGTCCGACGGATGTTGATGGCGATACATTGAGCTACACCGTCACCACTTCACCGCAAAACGGCGTGCTGATATTAAACCCGTCAACCGGTGAATTTACTTATACACCTGATGCCCATTACAACGGGTCCGACAGCTTTATCGTCACCATTAGTGATGGCAATGGCGGTACAACGACGAGTACCGTCACCATTGGTGTCACGTCAGTAAACGATGCGCCGGTTGTTACACCTGTGACCTTGGCAGACATCAACGAAGACGGCAGCATCGTTATTACGCAAACTGATTTGTTGGCTGGTGCAAGTGATCTGGATGGTGATGCATTAACGGCGATTAATTTATCCCTCACGACCGGCAGTGGCAGTTTGATTGATAATGGTGATGGTACCTGGACCTTTACACCCGCCGCTGATTGGAATGGTGAGGTCAGTTTTGCTTTTGGAGTCTCAGACGGCACAGTCAATATACCCAATACCGCATCATTAACAGTTGTTTCTGAAAATGATGCGCCAGTCGCATCAGATCTTGCGCTGACCACTGATGAAGATGTTGCGGTAACGGGTCAAATCAGTGCGACCGATATCGATAGCGACAACCTCAGTTATACCGTCACTACTGCGGCGGCCAATGGCACCGTAAATATCGATCCCGACACCGGCACCTTCACCTACACGCCAAACGCTAATTACAATGGTAGTGATAGTTTTATCGTTACGGTGACCGATGGAAATGGCGGTAGTGTCACGAGTGCAATAACTGTAGATGTATTACCTGTTGCGGATACGCCAATATTATCTGCAAACGCTATTCAAATAAGTGGCGATAACGTTTTACCTGTGCCTGCCAGTGTTGGGCTCATGCAAAGATTTTATGACAATGTTGCGAATGTTGATGCCAGTACTGCGACCAATCCTGAATTGGTTGAAGTCGCAGTGGAAGCTGCGGTACCTACATCCGAAAATATCGTTTCAGATGTTTACTTGCCTACAGTAGGCGTTGATGACGCTTATCAATACACCGGCTATGTCTATTTGGAGGCGGGGCATAGTTATCAATTAACGGGCAGTCGGGACGATACGCTGCTGGTAAAAATCGGTGGCAACATAGTTTATAACGCCGGCTTTGATCAATGGGGGCCGATCAATGACGAGGTTCGCGAGGGGAACTGGTCTGGTGCAGCACTTGAATTCCCTGTTGCGGTATCTGGTTATTATTCGTTTGAAGTTGTTGCTTACAATGGCAATGAAGCAGGTAATCTGAATTTGGGCCTATCGGTTGACGGGAATGCCCCTGTTGCCTTAAGCACAGAAAATTTCTATCTCTATCCCGATGTGAGTTATCTCTCCGAAAGTATTACAACTGATTCCTATGTGCCTAATGGGGATGGAGGTTACTATCCTGCCGAAACAAATCAATATACCTATTTTTTAATGAATATTTCTGCTTCGGTTGGTGCGCCGGGAGAGACGATGAATGTGACCATCTCCACTGTGCCGGATGGCGTTGTGCTGACTGATGGAGTTAACGTTTTTACCGCTACATCAGGTTTGGATTCAGTCGATGTGACAGGTTGGGGAATAGATAATATTCAGGTAATTCCGCCGACGGATTATACAGGCAACTTCAGCCTGACCGTGATAGCAACCGCAACGGATAACACTGATAGTGCCAGTGCCACAAGCATCTTGAATTTTGAAGTATTATCCAACGACTTTAATAACATAGTGGGCACACCAACCGATAATGTGATAACTGGTTCTGGGGACGCGGATGCTATCTATGCCCTGAATGGCAATGACACCCTCATCGGCGGCGCCGGTAATGATTATTTATTGGGCGGATTAGGTGCGGATACGTTTGCCTGGAGCCTCGGCGATGCAGGTACGCCCGGTGCTCCTGCCGTGGATAAAATCGGCGATGTTAATTTCGCCCAGGGCGATGTATTGAGCTTGGCGGATTTGTTGCAAGGCGAGGAAAGCAACCCGCTAACGAATTACTTACATTTCGAAAATGATGGCAGTAATACCCGGATTCACGTCAGCAGCACGGGCGGCTATGCGGATGCGGGCTATGATGCAGGTGTGACTGACCAGATTATTGTTTTGGAGGGCGTTAGCCTGAGTGGTACTAACGCTGAGATTATTGCACAGTTACAAAATGCAAATAATTTGCTGGTCGATTAATTAGGTGTTGATTAACTTAGCTCGCTATAAAACGACCATCATTTACCGGAGATAGCCATGTTTGTTAAACGCAATCCGGCGGGAGAGATTATTGCCATCAGCAAGATGAAAGAGCAGGGCATTGATGAATTCCTTGCGGATGATGCAGAAGATCTACATCAGTTTATGCAATACTCTGCATCAGATCATCAACGTTTGTTGGAAAAATCTGACCTGGATATGGCGAGGGTGTTGGAAGACCTGGTGGGATTACTGATTGAGCGTAACGTTATTCGCTTTACCGACCTACCCGATGCAGCACAACAAAAATTGCTTTCACGGCGGCACTGGCGCAGTCAAACCAAAGCGGTGGATGTATTGGATGACGGCGATGACCTTGGGCTTTAATTTTTGATGCGGGCTACACACCTGGTCCGGTAACCGCATCTACGTCTAGCGTAAAGAGCATAATTTTTTCCTGTTCATGTACCACTCCTTCAGCAATCATCATACAACCCAATGAATGGCCGATTTTGTTCAGGTTGCGTAAAAAGTGTTGGTTGCCGCTGTTCTCGTGAATATTGCGTACGATAGCGCTATCGATTTTGATGTAATCAATCCCCAAATCCTGCAATTCACGAATGTGACTGAACTCAGCACCGACATGTTCCAGACCAACTTTGCAACCGAGCGCGCGTAAAGATGCATTGAATGCGCGAAATTCAGCCGCGTGTCGTAATGCACAGGTCTCTGCAAAATCGATCCACAAATCCTTGGCCTGCTCAGCTTGATCGCGCAGCAGTTCAATCAGCTGCACGCGGAAATCGGCATCGCAAAGTGACTCCGCAGAAACATTGACAGCCAGGGGTAATTGCATATGTTTGAGTTGACGCAATGCAATACCGATAACGGCCAGGTCAATACGCGGCATCAAACCTGAACGGCTAGCCCAATGCGCAAAGTAACCTGCCGGCTGCAATTGGCCATCAAGTTGGAGGCGCATAGGTGCTTCGAAATGCACAATAGAGCCATCGGCTTGTCTGACCGGAAAACTTGCCAACTCCAGTTGTCCGGCCGCCAGCGCTTGCACAATCGCATCGCGCCATTCATTGACATTGGGATGACGGGAAATGCTTCCCTGTTGCAGGGTTACCACCGCGTGACTACCTTTGAGTTCAGCCTGGGCCAGGGCGCCGTCCAGCTTATTCATCAACGCTGCACGGCTTTCATTAGTTATGTAGTTGCAGGCAGCAACCGGCAAGTTAGCCGTGTGCTGCGAGTGGTTGATCAGGGCTGCTAACTGCTGCGCAATATCATTCGCTATTTTTTCCGCATTGAGATGGCCGGGGATAAGTAAAATAAAGTCGCTGCCGTTCAAGCGGCCCACATAGCCTTGAGCAAAATGTTGAGAGAATGCCTGTAAAGACTCGGCAAGCGCGCATAACAATTGGTCGACGCGGGCACGCCCTATTTGATGATTCAGTGCAGCCAGTCCAATTACACGCGTGATGACCAAAATACCGTAATTGTCGGCATCTTCACGAGTTAGCTGACTATCCAGCAGGTTTAAAAAATGCGCCCGATTAGCCAGCCCGGTCAGCGGATCTTGTTGTGATTCCCGTTGCAGGCTTTGCAGTTGACGTGTTTCTTTTTCCAGCAGGATCTTTACATTGGCAGACAGGCTGTTCATGGCGCGTACCAGGCGGCGGAATTCAGCAGTGCGTGGTTCTGCTGAGGTGATAAAGCGCCGCTCGCCAATGGCTTCTGCCTGCTGTACAACCAGGTCCAGCGGACGAGAAATATATTTCAGGATGACCGTGCCGATCAGGCTGCTAATCAAGGCGGCGACTAAAAACCATTGCAGCAAATCCAGCGTGCCATCCCACAGTGCCTGCCAGGCAAACCCCGGATGACTTTCAACAATCAGCGTGCCGTATTGTTGCCATCCATCTTGTACTTGTGCGATGCCCGGTGATGCCTTGAGTGAAATCAACTGTGTGAACCACTCAGGCACTGCCGGTGTAATATCACTGTCAAGGCCACCATCAACCGTGTTATTAAAGCGGCGTTCGATAATCAGGTTATTGTCGGGATCGACCAGGGCGATACGTTGATAGTGTCCTGAATCGAATTGCGCAGCGATAAGCAGCTCCAGCGTGACCGGGTCTTTTTCCATCTGTGTCATGGATAGTGCCAACACAGTGGCATTATCAATATTCTTTAAATGCAGTTGTGTTTCCAGATAGGTTTTGGCCGACAGCGCACTGATAACAAAACTGCCACCCAGCGCCAGCAATAAAATGGCGAGAATTCCCAGCCATAGTTGTTTAATCAGTGACATACACCTCTCCAAAAAAATGTGTGCGAGACATCAGGGGTGGAATCCCTCAGTGCGCATACGCGTTAACACATCGCGCCAGCGCGACAAACGTGCGCCGGGATCGGCTCGCGATTCCCGGTTGCGGCCAATCCACAGGCCAACGTCATTGAAACTGAATACGGGACGCAGGTCCGGGCGTTTGCCGGCCGGTTCAATCGTTGTTATCAGATTATCAAGTATCAGAGGCTCAGCATGCGGAGTAGGGTAAAAACCCAGCACCATATGCGCTTGAAAGAATGTGCTGTGAGGGCCCCCGATTTGCGCCTTCACATAAATCAGGCGTAACTTTTCACCGGGCACGCCCAGTTTTAACAGCGTGATGTATTTGGCAATGGTGTAATCCTCGCAATCAGCTGCACCTACACCGAGTGTTTCAAGGGGAGTGGCCCAATAATCCTGCTGTTGCCATTGTTGCAGGTCAGTGCGAAATGCAATAGACCGATTGAAAAAATCATTTACCCGATTAAGTTTTTCCTGTTCGGTCAGATTCACTCCCTGGTTAATGAGCGCGCGCCAGGCATTAAATAGCGAGCGACCATCATCACCGTAACGGTTAAACATTTGCTCAGCCAGGGACTTTTCATTGAACGCGAAGCTTGCGCCGGCGATGCTGATCATCAATAACGACAATATCAGTACAGCGCGCAGGGGAGTAAGAAGAGCGACGGACTTCAATGATCCGCTCCATCAACGGCCGGATTGTCATCCGACCGTAACAAATTCTGGAGGGGGAGCTGGATCATCCGCATAGTGTGAACATAATTCGGGCCGTCGAGTTTCGCCGAATTATAGACAAGCTCTATCGACTTTGCCTGTTTCTTGCAGGCGAAGTTGATATCGACATCCCGTCGTCACGTGAATGAATCACATCAGCAGAAGTCCCTCAGGAATGTTTTTTTTCCTGCGGTGAATAATCCCGTGAATTTTCCGCAGATAACACGGATGACGTCCCTATGTCGTAAGCGCCCTGAGGAGCTGGTTGAACCCGTTGGGAGAGTACTTCCAGCGTGGATTGCAGCTGGCTGAGGGTGAAAAGCACACTTTTAAGATCGATAGGTTTGTTATTCACAATGATTCGCCTTTTATTGTATTTATCTGGCACCGTTGAAATTCACCTCCAAGGGTGTTTTCCTGCACAAACCCTGGTTTGTGGGTGCGTATTTAGCTACTCAATGTCGTTCCGTCAACCGGATGGCCTGGGGGCCTCTTGCAGTCGTTGCGAGGTGCACTTGGCGTGGAACCTTGGCTGAGTCTAAAGCCTGCGGATTTAGCACGCAAGTCCTCCGCAAGGGCTATGCCGGGTTTCCGTTCGATATTGCGAGCCGCGGTCTCATTTTTGACAAAAGGGGTGGTTTTGCTGATAGGATTGCCGACTCCTTGGGCTATACAACATTTTTATGGAATTCCTGGTTCTCGCTGGTCTTATCCTGCTGAATGGCGTGTTTGCCATGTCAGAAATTGCCATCGTTACTGCGCGCAAATCCCGTCTCGCCGCGTTGAGTGCCAAAGGCAGTGCCTCAGCCAAAGCGGCTCTGAAATTGGCCGAGGACCCCACCCAATTCCTCTCTACTGTGCAAATCGGCATTACCTCTATCGGTCTTATGAACGGTATCTTCGGGGAAGCCTTGCTGGCCGAGCCTTTTGCCCTCTGGCTGCAGGAGCTGGGCATGGAGGCTAAAAGCAGCAGTATCACATCGACAATCCTGGTAGTGGTGGTGGTTACTTACCTTTCCATCATCGTGGGTGAACTGGTGCCCAAGCGTATCGGCCAGATCAGCGCGGAACGTATCGCTTGCCTGATTGCACGCCCGATGGCATTTCTGGCTACCGGTACCAGACCCTTCGTGATGTTCTTGTCGGTCTCGACTCACTGGTTGATGCGGATACTCGGTTTTAAGGATACCGGCGACGCTGCCGTCACCGAAGAAGATATCCATGCGATTCTCAAAGAAGGCTCTGTCTCGGGCGTGATTGAACAAAGCGAACACACCATGGTGCGCAATGTGTTTCGCCTGGATGAACGG
Organism: Cellvibrio sp. ARAG 10.3; assembly: GCF_051846955.1. Taxonomy (NCBI): domain Bacteria; kingdom Pseudomonadati; phylum Pseudomonadota; class Gammaproteobacteria; order Cellvibrionales; family Cellvibrionaceae; genus Cellvibrio; species Cellvibrio sp. ARAG 10.3. Next base: position 115,308 of record NZ_JBPYCU010000010.1, on the reverse strand, counting down.
CCGGTGTCGTCAATGATGGTGCCGCGTACGGACATCGTCTTTCTGGATACCGCACTGACGCTTGAACAAAATTTACAACGCATTATGGAATCGCCCCACTCGCGGTTTCCGGTGTGCCACCGGCATATGGATGAGTTAATTGGCGTGGTTAACGCCAAACAATTGTTTGCCCAGGCCATCTCCGGCCAGGAGATCGATATAAAAGCCCTGGCGCAGCCGTGTCATTTTATTGCAGAAAGTTTTACCGGCATGGCATTGCTGGAGCATTTTCGTGCGACTAATACCCAGATGGTTTTTGTGGTCGATGAATATGGAGACCTGAAAGGTATTGTGACTCTGCAGGATCTGCTGGAGGCATTAACCGGCGAATTTAGTCCGCCCCATGGTGACGACCTGATGGTGATTCAACGCGAGGATGGTTCCTTATTACTCGATGGCTTGTTATCAGCGCCTGAATTAAAGGATTGTTTGGGGCTCAGTGAGTTGCCCGGTGAAAAAACCCGTGAGTATGAAACCCTGAATGGCTTGTTTATGTATTTATTGGGCCGCGTACCGATGACCACGGACAAAGTCATTTTGGAGCCCTGGACCTTGGAGATTGTCGATATGGATGGAATGCGTATCGACAAAGTGCTGGCAATAAAAAATCTGGTTGCTGATATTGATCTGGAAACCAACGATGATACGGGCTAGGAAATTTTTCCTGGCCCGATCAGCTAACACTGTTCACTATTGCAAGCGTTTAACCAACTCCACCCGCCGATTTTTTTCCCTTCCTGTGTCGCTGTCATTTGACGCCGCTGGTGCAAAAGGGCCTACGCCTTGGGCCAGCAAACGTGTCGGTGCAATCCCGTGTTGTTTCACCAGATTATCCACAACAGCCGCTGCGCGTTGTTGGGATAAGGTCACATTATTTTCCCGGGTGCCGGTATCATCGGTATGGCCGACAACGTAAAGCAACAGCGCGGGGTTGCGCGTTAATAAGGTGGCAATGGCTTTCAGGGTATCTCTGGATTCCGGTTTAACCACGGCTTTGCCGGTATCAAAATAAATACCGTAAATAAGTGCTTTTCCGGTGGCCTCAAGTTGTTGCTTCAGTGAGTCCGCATCAACCTTGATTAAATCTGTGGCCAGGGTTTCCGTTTCAATAATCACTTGTTGCACCGCCGCTTCACTTTCGTAGGCGCCGATAAACAAGGCCACATAAACCTCACGCTCATCAACAGCTTTTTTCGCCACCAGATAGTAAGGCTTCCGGTAATAGTTGTAGACGGCGTTCTCAACGGAAATGCTATTTCCTAATTGCTGAGCCTCTTTGCCACACGCCTCCAATTCACAGTGAGACAGGATGCTGAAACCGGCGCTGTCCAGTGCCTGTTTATAGTTTTCGTAGATCTTCAGCGTCGAGGTATCTTTGATGATATAAAAATGCCGCGCCAAGTCGCCGCTCAACTTAAGGGGCTGCTGACCCTGGGAGCCTGGTGCCGCCGGTAAGGTCATGGTTTCGTAATCAACCGTTTCGTGGTTACGCAGCGCTGCGCCGGGATAACGGGCAAAGAGTTTGTGGTCTTTGCTTAACTCTTTGGCATCGGCTGTTTCGGTGGGGGAGGTCGCCTGTGGTTTATTCGACAGATAGGCGGCATCCACCTTGATAAGCGTATTTTCCAATGGTTCGGTTTCAACGATGACTTGTTGCACCGCTGTTTCATCTTCGTAGCCGCCGATAAACCAGGCTCCGATGACCTTACCCTTGGGCGTATTTTTTTTCGCAAGCAGGTAGTAAGGCTTGTGATAATAATTATAGACAGCACCCTCCGGCGACAAATGTTCGCCTAATACTTTGCTCGTCTGTTCGGTGCCGCAGGCTTCACGCAGGCAAGAAAAAATAATCGTGAAATCCAGTGCTTTTAAAGCCGCCGCATAATTTTCATAAACCTTCAGCGTTGAGGCTCCCTTGATTGTATAAAAGTACTGATACAGATCGCCGGTCGCATCCATTACGTCATAGCTCTGACTTTCGCTGACTACCGTCGTGGGAAAGCGGAAGGTTTCGTAATCGTAGCTTAGTTGCTTGCGCAACCTGGCTTCAGGATAAGCGCTAATCAATGGATGCTCGGTGTTGGCCTGGGCGCTGAAACAAAGGCAACCCAATAATAGCGAGGTAAAAAATCTCTTCATGAGTTCAGTTCCTTGAGGAAGTTTAGGGGAACAGCAGGATAGAGGAAGCCTGCGTTTAAAACTGTGAATAACTATAGTGTTGCGCGAGATGTTTGGCACCACTTCACCTTGCACTGTTACCAAATTTCCCGTTACCAATGTAACTTTTATGTGCAACGCCCCGGATTTTCCAGCGCGTTGCACATTTACTGTGCTTTTCGTCGCTGGTGGCAAGGCAGTATCGTTTTCATGTCATGGCCTTCGGGCGCCACGTACATTATCGCTCGTTCCTGAAGTCCCTTGCCATTTACGCGCTGATTCCTTACCTGAACCCCCCAAGCTAATGCGCTGTTTTTCCTCGAATTTCGACAACGTTGTCAAAGTGGTGTGGCGCAGGTTTCATTTTTATGGCGTGGTATAAACTATCATTTTATAAATAATTTTATGAAATAAATTATCTCGTGTTTTAATTGAAAACAGACATAACGGAAGAAATGCTGCATTTCCATAGGTTTTTTTGCTGGTTTTGGCATGCGGATTGAATACAAAATCTCTCGGTGCGAACTATGCCAGGTTTTCTGATATTTGGCCTGGTGTCGGATTTCACATGTTGATGTTGTAAAGCAAACAAGACGCACATCTTTTTATTATTTTGAGCAGTGTATCAAATAGTTAAATTGACAACGTTGTCCATCGGGCGTAGGTTTGCTCCAGATTGTTGTTGCACGACAGAGTGTAATGCGTAGCTGTGCATGTGATGCGGTAGCTGTACAAGTTGAGGCGAATGATAAATTAACAGGAGATTGTAAGATGAAAAATACATCGTTATTACAATCGCTGAATCGAAGCCTGTTGTTGGCGGGTTGCGTCGGCGGATTGTTTCTCAGCTCCACCCAAACTGTACTGGCACATGGCACCATGACGGCGCCGGCGAGCAGAATCTGGCGCTGCTATCAGGAAGGACCCCAAACACCACAATCGGCCGGTTGCCAGGCAATTTCAGCCGCTGGTGGTGCCTCCAGTTTGTACGACTGGAACGGTATTCGCCAAGGTGATGCTAACGGCAATCATCAATCAAAAGTTCCGAATGGCCAATTGTGTAGCGGTGGTGACCCCAACTATTTCAAAGGCCAGGATCTTGCGCGTAACGACTGGACCGCTACAAATATCTCGGCGGGCAGTTACACGTTTCGCTGGAATAATTCAGCCGCGCACAAAACGCTTTACTATCGTTATTACATTACCAACAACGGCTACAATCCCACCACGCCGTTACGTTGGAGTGATTTAAGCCTGATTTGCGAAACACCACCGGAAGGTGCTTTAAATAATCCTGCTCATACATGCAATATTCCCGCGCGCAGTGGTCGTCATGTGATCTACGGTGTATGGCAACGCTCCGACAGCCCTGAAGCGTTTTATGCCTGTTCTGACGTGGTATTCAGTGGCGGAAATAATTCCAGCGTCTCCAGTAACTCCAGCGTGTCCTCGAGCTCCAGCAGCACACCCACCAACATCTGCACTAACTTGCCGACCTGGAATGCCAACAGCATTTATACCGGTGGCCAGCAAGTCAAGTTGAACAATATCCGTTATCAGGCGCAATGGTGGACGCAAGGCGATAACCCGTCGGCGGGCACGGGCTCCAACTATGTGTGGATTAATCAGGGCAGTTGCGGTGGCAGTGGTCCTTCTTCGTCCAGCCGCTCATCTGTAGTGAATAGTTCATCCAGTTCTTCAACTGGCGGTGGCAATTGCACCTCGCCGCAGTTTGTACAAGGCGCTACCTATGCAACGGGAGCGAAGGTACGCAATGCGGGTAGTGAATATCAATGTACGGTCGGTGGCTGGTGCACCATCGGTGGTCCGTATGAGCCCGGTGTAGGTTGGGCATGGACAAATGCGTGGAGTTATCTGCGCAGTTGTAATTAACCGGATAACACGTGAAAAACGAAAAGTCAGCCTGGCTGGCTTTTCGTTGACAACGTTGTCCTCCGGGTTTAATGTCGTTGACGGTAAGGTGACTTACCTGCTTGTTGTGTCTTGTGTGGTATTCGGTCAATTAGCAAGTCACATCTTCGCGCAGCCATGTAGTACGTTTTAGTTGGGCTATATTCCGCACGGAGCTTTCTGCACAGGACTGAAAAATAATCGTATGGCTGTGACCATGATGAATCGTGAGTTATTGATGCGATTCACAGTTGATTCAACTTTTCTCCCGCGCAGACGGGAAACACGAAGGACTAAAAGATGATGAATATAAAAAAAGCTCTAGGGTTATTGGCGACTATGCTATTTGCTGGTCACGTCTATGCGTATAACTGTTCCGGTGTGGCTCAGTATTCTGATGGTGCCAGTTACAGCAATGGCAGCATCGTGCAAAATCTCGGTGTGGCGTATCGGTGTACTGTCGGTGGCTGGTGCAGTGTGGGCGGGCCCTACGCGCCGGGCGCCGGTTGGGCCTGGGATAATGCCTGGACCAGTCTCGGTGCCTGTGGCAGTACGGGTGGTCCATCCAGCTCATCCAGCTCTTCTTCCGGCAACAACAATAACAATGGTGGCTCCTGCCCGAATTGGACAGCTGGCACTTACTACAATGTCGGTGTTGTGGTGCGTTACAACAACGCTTATTACCGTGCGAAGAATGCTAACCCGGGATACGATCCTGTCGTGAGCACCTGGTTCTGGGAGCCGGTTGCATCCTGTCCGGGTGGCACCAATTCCAGTTCATCCAGCTCCAGCGGCAACAACGGCGGCTCTTGCCCGCAGTGGTCAGCCGGGACCAATTACTACGCCGGTAATGTGGTGGTCTTCAACGGTTCCTACTACATGGCCGAACATGATAACCCCGGTTACGATCCCACCATCAGCACCTGGTTCTGGGAGCCGGTCGCCGCTTGTCCCGGTGGCAACAACAATTCGAGTTCTTCTTCATCAACAGGCACGGGCAGTGGTTTTGCAGCCATTGTGAGCGAAGCGCAATTCAATCAGATGTTCCCGAATCGCAATTCGTTCTACACCTACAGTGGTCTGGTGGCGGCGGCCAATACCTTCCCGGCATTTGCCAACACGGGCGATATCCAGGTGAGAAAACGTGAAGCCGCTGCAGCCTTGGCGAACTTCTCCCATGAAACCGGTGGTTTGGTTTACATCAACGAGATTGCCCAAGGTGAATACTGCTCTGGTGGCGCAACGCCCTGCGGCGTGTGTGCACCCGGCAAGCGCTACTATGGCCGTGGCCCAATCCAGTTGAGCTGGAACTATAACTACTGCACCGCTGGTCAAGCATTGGGGCTGGATTTGTGGGCTAATCCTGATCAGGTATCGCAAAACCCGACGACGGCCTGGCGCACAGCGCTGTGGTTCTGGATGACGCAAAGCGGTGCGGGTTACCGTCCGGCTCACTCATCCATCACCGGCGGTTACGGCTTCGGCGAAACCATTCGCACCATCAATGGTTCACTGGAATGTAATGGCGGTAACCCGGGTCAAGTGCAAAGCCGGATCAACTCGTACCAAAGTTTCATCCAGATATTGGGCGGAACACCGGGTAATAACCTGGGTTGTTAATCGTTTGATACCACCGTCGTTCGTGAGGACGGCGGTTCAATAAAAAACGCCGCGAGAATTTTCTCGCGGCGTTTTTTTATATCGGTTTAAATGTTTGAAGCCGGCAAACAAAAATTGTTAACGCTCAACACCCAACAAACCAAGAATACCGTTATCCACAAAACCATCGGCGATCATACCTTGTTGATGCTGAAATTGACTGACGGCGCGGCGAGTGCCGGGGCCGAGGATGCCGTCGGGTGTGCCGGTATCGAAACCTTTTTTGTTGAGTTGTTCTTGCATGGCCATCACTTGAGCGCGATTTAACCGCGGTGCATCTTCCGGTGGTGGTTGCATCAGTTTGCCAGTACCGGCGATGCGGTCAGCAAGATAACCCACCGCCAAAGCGTAATACTCCGAGCGGTTCCAGCGCATGATGACATGGAAATTATCGTAAACCAGAAAAGCCGGCCCGCGATGTCCCGCCGGTACCAATAGCGAGGCTTGCATATCCACGTTGGGCAACGCAGAACCATTTGTCTGGCGGACGCCCAGATTTTGCCATTCAGCCAGTGATTTACGCTGATTTAATCCGGCTTCGAGGTAAGGAAAATCGACAGGAAGTTTCACCTCACGGCCCCAGCGATCCACTTGCTGCCATCCGAGGCTTTGTAAAAACTTGGCTGCCGAGGCCATAGCGTCCGGCGTGCTATTCCACAGGTCGCGCTTGTTGTCGCCATCGTAATCAACTGCGTAACGTAGAAAGGCAGAGGGCATAAATTGTGTGTGGCCCATGGCGCCGGCCCAAGAGCCTTCCATCTTTTCTGGCGCTATTGCGCCTTCATCCAGGATACGCAAGGCGGCCATAAGTTCGCCGGCAAAATAATCGCTACGGCGTTCGTCGCACGCGAGTGTGCTCAACGAATCCACCACCGACATCTTGCCGAAGAAACTGCCGTAGTTGGTTTCCAATCCCCAGAAAGCGACCAGGTAGTGTGCGGGTACCCCATAGTCCCGCGTCACGCGGGACAACAAGGCGCGGTGCTTGGCCAATAACTCCCGGCCCTGGCTAACACGTTGGTCGGTAACGCGACGGTTCAGATAATCCGCAAAAGTAGTGGTAAATTCCGGTTGCTGTCTGTCCAGCTCAATGACGCGCGTATTGAAGTTGGCCTTGAGTAAACTTTGTTTGATGGTGGCGTCTGAAATTCCTTCTGTTTTTGCGCGCTCACCAAGGCGTATTAAACACTGGGTAAATGCTTCGGGGGACAGCGTGTTTTCTGCTGTGGTTGGAGCTGCTGCTGCCGCGTTATACATGTGGCCGAGCAACAACAGGGAAATCAATTTTTTTGCCGTGGTCATAACGCTCCCGTGGATGGCAAGATGAGAATCTGAAAAACTGCCGGGTATAGTGGCGTAGCGGTGGGTATCCTGCAATAGCTTGGTTTGTCGTTCGCGACATAAGTTCAGTTTTAACACACTCGCCGAAGTAGGGAATCAAGCGTTGTGCGGATCATCCAGCAGCGCCTGGCGATATTTAAGGCGCCGGTACTCGTAGGGTGAATTTATACGTTGGGCTGCACGTAATTGTTTATATTCCACCAGGCTTGCCAAGTGCCGGTTGGCGGCGGGTGAGGGAGATAGCAGCACGCGGGTTTCACGGTGGGGTTGCGGATAATGTTTTAAAAAATGCCGTTCAACAAAGCGGCTGGTGAAATAAATAATGCGGGGTTGCGCCGCGAGGCAGGTGGTTATACCGGTATGGTTGATCTCAAGGATACGCAAATTAGCATCCGCACAGTTATTGGCTTTTCGTTCAATGCAATACGCAATGTCGGTGAGCGCGATGCCGTGGTGTTCGCACAATATTTTTCTCTCGTTCAATGTCTGTGCCGGCATGTTAAACACATCACTCAGTAGCCGCCAGAATTCATTGCGTCCGCTGCCGCTGTAAAACCACTCGCCGTAATCCCGGCCATTAAAGCAGGGAAAACTGCCGACGATTAGGCGCTGCGCGAACGGCGGTAAAAAATACGGGAAGGGGTGTTTTTCTATCACAGGTTTACCCGATGGTTTAGCGGAACCTCACTCTTTGCCAGTAGACTCCTCAGTAAACAGGAGTTCCATCAGTTCCAGTAATTGTGGGTCGCGCAACAATGCCATGCGGTCATTGTTCTGGAGTTTTTGTTGCAAGGCCGGATCCTTCAGGATGGCTTGCACCCGTTCATCATTTTTTTTGCGTTGCACTTTTTGCCAGACATTGCTCATATGCGTGGCCAGGACTTCGTCAGTATTTTCGGTATGGGCAATGTCGCTGTGTTGCAACAGTTGTTGCAGGTGTTCGTCCCGGGCAAGTTGTTGAAAGTCCGGGTTTTGCAAGAGTGCCGGCGTATTGCCCTGTTCAAGTTGTAATTGAAATTGCGGGTCTTGCAATAACTGTTTGAACGCATCGTTGCTGAGCACCTGATTGAGGTGTTCGCCCATCTCCACCGGATCTTCCACAAAGGCAACGGCCAAAGACTTTGCTTCCGGATAGGTGTGTTCCAGAATACTGGCGGTAGCGTGACTCATCAGGCCACGGGTTTTTTGCGCAAGGAAAGTATCATTATCAAATTTATCAGGGTGTTGTAGTTCCTGATAAATACTGATGCCGTACACCACCAGCAAACCCAGGATACAGCCGACGCCGGTGCCCACCAACATACCGCCCAGTCGCGACATGCCGGATAAACCGGCAGTGGCAGAGATGGCGCGCTCCAGAAAACTGAACACAATACCCACCACCAGGCTTGCGACAATAAAGGCGATTAATCCGGCGGAAAAATACAGGAGTAAGCCGTCGAGCCCGGTCATATCCTTGAGCAGTTTCGCCAGGGGTTTAAGACCATAGATCGCCGCCGCGTAACCGGCAACCAAACTGAGAATCCCGCCCAGGGCGCCAAAAAAACCTTTGCGTAAACCCTGGATAGCAAAAATAAGCACCACAACAATAAATACGCCCAGGCTCAATGTCATAGCCAAACACTCTCCGTTCACTAGCATTATTTAATAGGGGGGCAGCGTTTCCGGGTTCGAGTATAGCTGAATACCTGACAAGCAGGAGTGCGTGGCAGGAAGGCAAAGTGATTATTTGTGGGGTATGAAGTGAATCAGATGAATTGGGGTAATCAATGGAAAATTGTTAGCAAAAACAAGGGACTCTGTGAGTCCCTTCCAGATGTGCCTCTACCGCGTCGTGTCTGTTCCGCGATCAGTATCTGTGCCTGTGCCGCTGCCCGTACCTGAACGTACTCCAGTACCTGAGCCTGTGTTACCTGTGCCAGATCCGGTTGCTCCGCGATTTTCGGTTCCGGTGGTACCGTCCCGATCACGCCCGGTAGACGTACCGTCGGTACGATTTCTGTAATCTCCGTCGGTACGAGTTCTATGATCCATTGATGACACCGAACTGGATGTAGAGTAGGTTCCCGTGCCGGTTTGATTACTGGTATCGCGTGTACCGGTTTGCGCACTAACCAAAGCGGATGACGTCAGTAAAACGCTTGCTAATATCAGGGGTAGCTTTTTCATCGTGTATCTCCTCATCAGGCAAAAAAATAAATGATGTGTTCAATATGGATATTGCATTGCCCGTGCCAGAGTACGAATGACACCTGACTACAACAAAGTGTCTTTTAAAACAGAGTTTATGAAGTGTTAGGTGTCTTATTTGGCCTGTGCCGGAAAAAAATTACATTTTATTGTAAATCTTATAGGCGGACGTAGCGTTCATAGCGTTACGCTTTTTGTTACGGCCTGTTCAATTTTTTTCCGCAAGCTTTGCAGTAGGTCGCGTCATTATCGTGACCTGAGGTGCGACATTCACCACAGGAGATAGCGCTCCGTTCTCGTGCCATCTCCTGTGCCAGCTCGGCAGTGAGGATGCCGGTAGGAATCGCAATAATTGAATAACCCGTCAGCATAACCGCAGCAGCCACAATCTGGCCCAAAACCGATTGCGGTGTGATATCGCCATAGCCGACGGTGGTGATGGTGACGATAGTCCAGTAAATACTTTTGGGAATGCTGGTGAAGCCATTGCTCGGTCCCTCGACCAGATACATGATCGAGCCAAAGATAACTGACAAAATAAGCACAGCCACAAAGAAAACAAAAATCTTACGGCGCGCATGCAACATGGCATTGATCAACAGGTTCGCTTCAGACATATAACGCACAAGCTTCAACACACGGAATATGCGCAGCACCCGCAATAACCTAACTACCAAAAGATAATTGGCACCCGGAAAAAAGATGGTGAGGTAAGTCGGCAATATGGAGACCAGATCGCAGATGCCATAAAAACTGCGAATGTATTGCCAGCGGCCCGGCGAGCAGTAAATGCGCAGGCCATACTCAATGGTAAACACAATCGTAAAGAACCACTCGGCGGCCAGCAGCAAACTGCCAAATTGCGCTGCGACAGACTCGATGGAATCCAGCACTAACACCAACACACTGAGCAGGATGGTATAAATCAATACCACATCAAAGAGCTTGCCTGCCGGTGTGTCGGTGCCAAAGATGATGACGTAAAGCTTATGTTTCAGAGCGGTGGACATAGCCTGTTTCCGTTGCCGAAAAAATCGCTGACGGCAATGCCTCAGGGCAGTTGTGCGCGGCCAATGGTATTGGTGTCGGTGCCAAACCAGAGCGCATTTTCTTTTTCATCGTACACCATGTGACGCACGGTGCCGCCGCCACTTTCAAGCTCAACCGGTGTACTAAACTTATTGGTGGCCGGATCAAAACTTACCAGGCGATTGGGGTGCACGCCGGTTTCAAAAAACCAGACACGCCCCTGTTTATCGGCCGCCACCGCGTAAGGCCGGGATTTTTCCTGCGCCGGTGTGCGCCATTCATCAATTGCGCCGGTGGTGGGGTTGTAACGTCCGAGGTGACCCTCTGCATAATCCACATACCACACCATGCCATCGGGAGTGATGGCCAGGCGACGGGGACGATTTTCCGCGCGGGGCAGGGTGATCTCCACCACTTTGTTGTCTTCAATGGTGGCAAGTTTATTGGTGCCAAAAAGCGTAACCCAGGGCTTGCCATCCTTGTCTACCAGCAAGCCGTAAGGGCGAGCATTTTTGGTGGGAACATCGAACAGTTTAATGTTCATGCTCGCGGCTTTTAACACACCAATTTGATTGCCGCCCTGCACCGTAAACCAGATGTCACCGTTGCGGGCAAAGTCCATGGTGTGAACATCGCGCGGACCTTCGCCGGGGAGCATAAACTTTTCAATTGCACCGGTCTCCGGATTCACCAGGCCGATATGTTGCGAGCGATTACCGGCATACCAGGCACCGCGTTTATCCGCGATAACCGTATGCGGTCCGGCGTTGTCATCCAGTGGGTATTGTTTGAACTCGCCATTCGTGGGATCGAGCGTGGCGACATAGTCACTGTTTTGGCCGACGAACCAGATGGTGTCCTGCGAGCCCACCCAGGGATCACGCGGAAGCGATTTTTCCCAAGGTACTGTCCATTCCGTAATCGAGACTTGCTTGTTAACGGCTGCCTGGCTTTTGGCGGTGGCTTGTTCGCTGGGGGCGGGTTGGCTCGGCGTTTCAGCGGCGGCAGCACAGGAAAAAATTAAGGCACTGACAAGGACGGACATTCGTGACGATGCAAGCAGCTTCATTGTGCAAACCTCTTATCAATAATTGTCGGTTTTGTTGGCGGCAATGATGGACATCACAGGCGTTAAGGCTATCGGTTTATTGACGCCAGCGGTATACAAAAATTCCTTGGGTGTTGTTGATCAGTTCATAGCAACAAGAGCCGGAATTTGAAACACTGCGCCTAGCTTAATCGACTACCGCTTTTTATAACAGGAATTAACATGTATTCAACAATTACTCGTTTGATCGGCGTAGTGTGTATATCGGCATTGGTTGCGTGTGGTGGCGGCAGCTCATCGCCGGGCGATACCTCGTCAACCTCATCCACTGGCGCATTATCCAGTGCTTCGTCTTTATCAAGCGCCGCTTCATCAACTCCCGTTTCATCAAGCTCAGATTCATCAAGCCCGGTTTCTTCGATCCCTGCTTCGTCGAGTTCAGTTTCATCCAGTGTTACCAGTAGCGCATCATCCACATCGATATCTAGCAGCAGTTCGCTCAGCTCGGCGGACAATACGCTATACGATATCCCGCTGCAAAGTCAGATCACCAAAGTACAACCCATGACGGGCATAGTGCTATGGGCGGATTCGCACAATAGCAGCGCCTTAAAAACCCAGGACGATTATGTTCAACTCGAATACGCCTATGTTCGGCCCAGTGATGTGGTGATTGGGGATAACCTGTATGACTGGAGCATGCTGGACAATTTGCTGGCGCAGGTGAGCGGGCGCGGCAAGCAATTAATCTTGCGGTGGTACTACGTGTATCCGGGGCGTGAGACGGCGGTGCCGGACTACATCAAAGACTATAGCGACTACCACGAAACCACGGAATCCAGCGAAGGTCAGGCAACCGGTTTTCCGGATTGGTCGCACCCTGAGTTACAGCAAGCCCACCTGGATTTTTACACCGCGTTTGCCGCGCGCTACGATGATGATCCGCGCATCGCATTCTTGCAGGTCGGCTTTGGCTTGTGGGGCGAGTACCATATCTATGACCCTGAGGTTCGCCTGGGAGAAAACTTTCCTTCCAAAGTGTTTCAGAAAACCTTCTTGCAACACCTTGATGACGTATTCGACGAGCTGCATTGGAGTATCTCTATTGACGCAGGCGACAGCGGCAACACCCCGATAGCCAATGATGCCGGATTGCGTGCGCTACAGTTCGGGAACTTTGATGATTCGTTTATGCACAGCGCGCACGCGGAATACAACGCGGATATGTGGCAGGTGTTTGGTCACACCACGCGCTACGCGCACTCGCCACACGGTGGCGAACTCAGTTATTACTCCGATTACGACCAGGAAAACGCGCTGAATGTTGACGGCATGTACGGCCGAACCTACGAACAATTAAGTCGGGAATTCAACATCACCTACATGATTGGCAACGATCAGCCGGAATACCAAAACCCTGAACGCATCAAGCAAGCCGGCATGGCCAACGGTTATAAGTTTCACATCACCGCGTTTAAGGCCTCTGCAAACCATGCGGTAGTGACAGTCGAAAACCGGGGCATTGCGCCGATTTATTATGACGCCTACGTGACGATCAATGATGTACGTTCCGGTCAATCATTAAAAGGTTTACTACCCGATGAATCGCTTGAGGTAGAGATCAATGCCGGTGGAAGCCAGCCTGTGCTGACCATCGAAAGCGACCGGTTGGTGGAAGGGCAGGAGATCCAGTTCGAAGCGGACTTATAACGCTTGATATAAAAGAGCCCGGTAGGCGGGCTCTTTTACAGGAGACACACGGCTAATTTAGACCTTGCGGCGACACAGCAACAATCCCGCCACACCAATCAACAACAGCATTAAAGAGCCCGGTGCAGGAACATCAATCGACTTGATGTTCACGCTGGTGAAATTCAAAAATGCGGTATCGCTATACGCAGAATAATTACCACTGAAATCACCAGAGCCGTAGCTGTTGGTCATAACGCCCCAGGACGGTCCCATGGTGACCAAATCATTCACCAGAATATTTACATTGTCCAACGACTCGCTGGTAATCCAATCGATACCCTGGAAAGCAAACTGCAATTGAATGGAAAAGAAATCCGAGGTGTAGGTATTGTCGGAGATGAAGAAAAATGCTGAGTTGGAATCCGAGATCGACAGGAAATCTTCAAAGCCGCCCATGAAGTTATCGCGGGAGTCGTTATAGATCTCAACAAAATCGACCGAACTGCCGGTATTGCTGGTGTGGTAGCCAGACACCAGATCATACTGATCCGGCCCCGCTTCGTAGCGTGCCTTATCTGTTTCACTCCACACATCGCCAGACGAATAACTGGTATCAATCCGCAGGGTGCCGTTGACGGTGTCACCCGGGTTAAAACCGAGGCCATTACCCTCAGTGCCTGACACATAACCGGAATATTCGATATCGATAATCGCCGCATTGACCGACAAGGGCAGCGAGAGAAACGCAATTGCCAATAATCCAGGAAATTTAATCATAAGATCATCCTTAGTTATCCATGTAAAGATTCACAGCACCGGTGCTGTGGCGCATATATTACCCTTGGACGTTTAATGCGCAAGTTGTTTAATTCCCTTTAAACAAACTATTGGTTATAAGGCGTTATACCGCGTGTCGGTGCTCAACCCCGGTTCGATGGGCCGCACCTCAATTTTGCCTAAACGTGCAGACGGCCAGTTCAATGCAATTTGCACAGCCTCATCCTGGTCCTTCACATCAATCAGAAAAAATCCGCCCAACTGCTCCTTGGTTTCTGCAAAAGGGCCATCGGTCACAGAGGATATACCATTGCGAATCTGCACCGTATTGGCTTTGCGCGCGCTTTGCAGTGGCTCGGTCATAATCAGCTTACCGCTCTGCCGCAGGCTATCCACATAAGCCAGGGTTTCATCGCGCAGTGCTAACCACTCAGTGTGCGGCATCTCGTGGAAGATGGCTTCGTCTTCATAGGCGAGACAGAGAAATTTCATGCTGAATTCCTTTAGTGTGGCTTAGCCTCAACGGCGGCGGCTAACTTTACGGGCTTTGGAACCCGCTGTTGTTTGGGGAACATAGGGCTTATTAATCAGCAATTGAAAACCGCCGAACACCATCGCCATCAACCCGACGCAGGTGGCGATCACAAACGCCTCACGGCTGAAAAGAAAGTAACACAAGGGAATGATCAATAAGCCGAAAGCCACAAAACCCCAGCCAATCTTCTGGTTTTTACTCATGATAGTCATCCTGTTATTTTTAGGTGCAATGATCGTCAGTTGTAAATTTTATTCTTTATTCATTGCGCGATTGTAGTCACTGGCAAACTTGGAACCTGCTTTTGCGTATTCCTCGCGTACTCTTTTGATACACCGTTCAATACTGGCGGCTTTGTTAATGAGAACGTCATTTACCATAAACCGCCCCGTCTTCTCTTATTTCTTGCAACAATTCCGCTCTGGCTGTATCCAGGCTAGTTTTTTCGCTAAGGATAAATGCTTCGTATAGCCCTGCTTGAACATCCTTCGCCCACATACATCGCCCCGTTGTGATAATTTGATACTGCATAACGGTTGAGGCGGCACGTAAGTCCAACAAATCCACGTGAAAACCCAGCTTTTCGGCGATTTGATTGGCCAGATCCCAAAGCACTAACGGATCAGCATAGCCTTCTATAAGAACCGCGAGATCCAGATCGCTGTCTGCGTTTGCAGTATCTTGGGCGCGACTACCAAACACATAGATGCCCAGCGCATTCGAGAGTGCATCGCGAAGTATTGAGCAGATCGATTGTTCAGTATCCGGTGTTATGGAATGAATGTTCATAATAACGGTATCTGCTCAGCGTCTTGTTGGTTAGATAGCGGAATTCTACAAAAAATAAGAGATTCCCCCAATAAAATTCTTTTGGTGGTGTTATAGCACCTGATTGCTAGTATCCAGGTCATCTTTTTCCCGCCGTATCACTTGTCATTTTACCTTGAGGCGATAAGATGCTCAGCGTCAGCCTGCCGGTTTCCAACTATACGCAATGTAATCCAATTTTCAACTCGACGGTTTAACAGGTACAGCATGCAGAACCCGCCTATTGATGAACGTGCTTTTTATCGGGGAGTACTGGTGCTGCTAGGGATAACCGGAAGTGTGGGCCTGGCAACCAGTATTTTGCACTACCTGGAGCCGGAACCGGAGTTGATGGACCTGGTTATCCCGCCTCTGGTTTCCATTGCAAACCTTGCGCTGACCATTTGGTTGATATACCGGCCGAAGCGTTTGTTGCAGGTAGTATATTCCGCCTTTGCGGTGGCCATTGTCGCGCTCTCCTTGCCCGCCTGGTATTACAGCCTGCGTGCGTACCAGTTTGCCGAGGTGCTGCTGATTGATATCTTCCCGCCGATATCCTCCTTCCTGATTATTCTGATTGTGCTGGTGATGGTCATACTGCCGCCGCGCCGTGCCTTTCCTATCATGATTGTCGCCTGGGTTTTAAGCGCGTTACCGGTTCTCGGTTATTTGCTGACGCATAGAGAAGAATTATGGTCATCGCGCGGTCAGGAAATGTTTATGAGTTACGGCCTGGCCATTTTATTGCTATTGGTTTTATTACCCTTTCAGTCGCGGGCGCGCCTGCAAATTGAACGCCTGCAGCACGATAATTCCCATATGCACAAACTGGCCGAACGCGATGAGCTAACGCGGCAATACAATCGATGGGGCGGCCAACGGCTGCTTGATGATTTTATGCGTAGCGGCGTTGCCGGTAGCGTCATGATGCTCGACATAGATCATTTCAAACACATTAACGACACCCACGGCCATCAGACGGGTGATAGCGTGTTACAACAATTTGCCATGCGCGTGAGCAGCGCGCTTCGCAGTGACGGTTATCTGATTCGCTGGGGCGGCGAAGAATTTTTAATCGTGATTCGCGGTATTGCAGAGCGGGATATCGTTACCGTGGCAGAACGATTGCGCAATGCTATCAACAGCTATTCATTCCCGCCCGTTGGCAAGCTAACCGCTTCCTGTGGCGCAACATCACGCCGGGAGGATGACACTCTGGAGAGCTTAATTGCGCGGGCGGATAAAGCACTTTATCAAGCCAAAGTGAATGGTCGTGATCAAGTGGTGTGCGATTAATCCAGAGCCTCATTCCCGGCACATAATTCCTTGGCAATCCTCCCTCCATTAATGATGATCATTACCTAAATATCGTGTTAACACAGTCTGCCATTCGTCATCAGCAATGACACGTAGCAGGGCCAGATTCAAGGGGCCGCGCAGAGGACTGTCCTGTGAGACTGCAATGGCATAATCCTGTCGTTCGAATGTCTCGGCCAATACATCAGTGCGTTTCGGATACTGTTGATGAGACAAATGCAGCAATATTGGTCGGTCGTATACGACCGCTTGAAATTGCCCGTTAGCGAGCCCTTCAGTTGCGGCCACCAAATTGGGTTGGGTGGAAAAACCGATCCCGTTGTTACGTAAAAATTCAGCGCTTACAGAATTATTCACGGTTGCCACTCGGACGTTCGGTAAATCCTCCAGACCGCGTACGCGAGAATCCAGCTGACTGACTGTCAGGCTGGTGGTAATTGCGGCGGTAAAGCTCGACACAATAATCAGGCCAGCAAACATCCATACAAGCCCCACAATCCTTCCTGCAGGCGTAATCGGTGCTTTATCGCCATAGCCCACCGTCGTCATTGTCACGGCTGCCCACCAAAAACTTGAACCAATGCCCTCTGCTGGCGAGCCACCAAACATCGCCTGATTTCGACGCCGCTCAGCAACCCAAAGTAACACCCCTACCAGGAGTAACAGTCCACATAACGCAGCGATAACCAATAGGAATTTCCATGAAAAGAGACGCTGAAACATATCGAAGACGGAACTCTCTTTGCGCGCAACCGCAATAGCCAGCCCAGTCGTGTGAAAAGGGTGAGTAAAATCGATTTGCTGTTCGCGCTTTGCTGTGACTGTCAATGCCGCCACAGAAACGTCCAGGGTGCCATCCTGCAAGCCACTGATAAGCCCCGACAAGGTCGTCTCGCGAAATTCATACTGCAACCCCATCTCTTCCGCAATGCGCTGCCATAATTCAATGCTGATTCCCGAGAATGTGCCATCCTCCTCTTTTATTACAAACGGTGGCGCTACTTTGGTCCCGATAATGAGCGGTGCGCTCTCGTCAGATTGGGCGAAGCAAGGCAGGGAAAAGAGCAGGCAGGTGAAAAAAATCAGAATACGATGCATGGCGAACCTCATAGTCGATGTCCATTCGCAGGCCTGGGAAGCCAGGCCTGGCGGAAGCACAGGTTTATGCAGTTACAAATGTGCAGGTGATGAGTTATAAATGATACTGTGTGGAGCCTCGATCTTCAAAAAATGTTCCTCTTGTTGTGAGGCACACGGCAGAGGGTGACACATTGATTCGATAAGTGAAAGGTTGGAGCCATTGAATCAATAAATTCCAATGCTATTCAACCAATCAATCACAACGGCCGCAAGATCTTGTGGTTGTTCGAGCGGAATCATATGACCGCTGTCATGAAATAATTCAAGTGAAGCGCCGGGTATCGCACCGACCAGTTCGTTCGTTTCTTCCATTGAGCGCAACGCGTCATGAGTACTTGCAACAATCAATGTCGGGCAATGTATCGAATCCCTAGGAACATCCGCTCTGCGTAACCCGGATTGAGTTGCAAAGGCCTCATAACCCAAACGACTTCCCATAACTCTGATCCGCGAAATCAAATGTATATCCGATGCGTGACGGGGATGTAGTGATGCCGCAATGGACCTGGAACTTAATCCGCTGAACGTGGATGTAGATAGCGCACGCACAGCTTCCAATTTTGCCTTCGCTTGCTGCTCGGTATCCTCGCGCAATGAACTGGCGATGAGCACGAGCGCGCTCACTCTCTCGGTGTAATCGGCCGCTAATTGTCTGGCAACATACCCGCCCAGCGAGAAGCCAATCAGTACGAAACGCTCAGGGGACTGCTCGGCAATGTGTTGCGCGATTTCTTTTATTACATTTCCACCGGTAAGCTTGGCCCGCGAGACCTTCCAGTGGTCGGGCAGGAGAGGGCAGAAGTCGTCCCATAGTGTTTCATCCAGCATGAAGCCGGGGATTAGCACCAGTGAAATGGTTTTGGGATTGTCCATGTTTGCCGCACATTTCTTCTCAATTAAAACTAATGGAACATTAGTTAGGCATTCAACTCTCGTCGCACACTTTATCCCAGATCTCGCCATACCCTTTGTTGCTCAAATACAGGCTAATTTCATAGTCCACGTCAGGCATGATATCGCTGTTATCTGTTCTTCCTAAAACCACAGTACTGTTCTCGTTGTCAGTGGCCATTTGATCAGCCATTTGCCAGATGAATTTGGCCATCGCTGTGGCTTCGGTAGCGTTGTTAACATCACTATTCATAATGCTCAGAATTTGATTCTCATGTAGGAAATTTGCATAGTGAATAATTAAGTCGCGCACATGAGGGTGTCTGTTGAAGATAATCATATTGTAGATTCTTCATTATAGGCTTTGCTGCTCAAAACCAAACACTAAAGATCCTATACCGATAAATCAGGGAAAATATTTTTCTTGCTGTCGGATTCGAATTTAACATTAACGGGAATCCATTCGGCTTTTAGCTCATCGAGGAGACTGGCATTTTCTTGTGGAAGCCATACCTTCACATCATTGAACTGCCGACGTAGCGCTTTGAAGTCTACGAAAGCTTCATGATAGGTGAAAATGTCATTAATTAGACGATAAGGCGACATCCTAAAAATCTCAGTTAGGTTTTCGGAGAATCTAACTCCCTTCATTCCCAAGTTCATCACGAGATCAACAAATTCATTTGTGCAGAAGGTCGCGGTGCATCCTTCGTCTTTAGACTTAAATAAAGCTTTTCCTTGTATGCTGCTCTCTTCAAATTTGATGTTCTCAAACTCAATCAGGCCTTCCTTCAAATTGAGTTGTTTGCTTTTGCTCTTGTCGATCTCTGCACGTGATAGGCAGTTGAATATATAGTAGTTCTCGCCATTACAGGTTATCGGGAGCAATTCACCGTTGGGCTGGAGTATATGTTTGAGAGAGTTTGAAGCAGACTCCGATAGAACCAATGTTGCACCGCGCCAGCAGGTGATATCATGTATGGCGGTGGCTTCGGATTGAATTTTTTTGAAAGTGCCAAAGAAATTTTTCCAATGATCGGCCAGTCGCAAGTTGTGGCGACTAAATTGCATGAATTCCAGATCACCAACTTCGGGACCTATTTCATCTAGCATTTCTTCAAGATCAGTTGTAAATTCCATGTAGTGTTCGCTATCGCGGAGAATTTTGTAGATCTTCATATTCATTTAGGATTTACATATTCGCGAATCAAACCGCCTGTTAACCTGGCCCGTTCGATTTCAGTTTTAAGCGTTGCGCTAATAAATATATTCGGAAAGTAGCCCTTCACTAGAAAAATTAGGTTATCAGTGTCATCAGGTTCTTGAATGTAAGCGTGAGTGCATGGCCCTATATGACCGTCTTCGTAGATTTTGAATTTTGATCGCCCTTTATCCATAAGGTCTTGCACGTTGAGCACATTTAGCAGGTACCATTGTTCATGGTCTCTAACTACGGGAAGGAACTCAGCTTGCGCTCCAATAACGGGTTGCAAGACATGGTAAGCTTTTTCTGATAAGGCTATTGCTCCGCCCATGAATTTGGTGAGATCAGCCACTTGATCATTTGGTGACGTGAATTCATCTTCAACCCATACGACTTCTGGCGATTTCCACTGGTTAAGTTTGGATTCTCCATTCCAACGCATACAGTTGAAAGCCATATAATCTTTCCCTTCAGGAAGATCCAGTTCCTTGAAGCCCTCGGGCATTACTGAAAGTAGATATATCATTGCTTAGAATCTCTCTGCACCAGGAAGGTAGTGGTATATCGGATAGACACCTCGCTTTAACTCATTTGCGATGTCTTTTAATAGGCGTTTCATATCCTCTTTGTCGGCATTCTGCTCGTATGCCTGAATGATTTGATAATTTACATTGGCGTAATATGGCTTGGTATGAACCGGGTTGTGAATGTAAGCCTGCTTCAGAACACCTTTTTTCTTGGATATTTCATCGGCTGGGAGAAATACCCCATTGGCCGGATCATCCAGATCGATGCCCAACGCCTGCAATATTTGGGCGGCTTTTCTTGCGCGATGGCAGTTTTTAGCCACTATATGGTGGGCGTGGTAGTTATATTTTGCATCGGGAAGACCTTGGGATTTAACCAGAGCCTTCCTTAACTTACTGCTAAATTCTTTTCTGGCAGCAGCTCTTTTTTTAATGTTAGTGCTTATGACTTTTTCAACAGAGGAGAATGTCCCGCCCTTGGCATGAGCTTGTTCAACATAGAGAATATCTTGTTCTCTTCCTAGAAGATAATTTTTTATAGCCTCGTTGATTACCCTTTCATCTGCGATAATATCTTTGAGTGCATATTTCAGTTCTAGTGGGTCATCATAAAGATCCCAATAAAAATCCAATTTCAAGATTCTCTCCTTTTAAGTTGGAAACTAATGTTTCTCAAAAAGGCTGTCTGTTATTTCATTTTAAATAAGTTTCGCAATGACAGCCCGGTTAAAAATAAACCCATTAGCGTTAGTATTTTCTGAATCAAAATCACTAAATACACTGAAATTCCCATATTTCCAGAAAACAGTGCGTCTTTTGCTTCCCATGCTATTTTTTCAAAGCCGGGGATTGATATTAATGAAAATTGAAATAAGACACCGAGCATGTCACATCCATTCGATCCAGGTACGCAGGGACTTAGATCAGCCATAAATGCATAGGATATAGATGCCAAAATCCAAGGTGTAAGAATCAATAGCAAAAGAGGTCTTGATGTGCTAAAACCATAATCACTGGTAACTGTATACAATCTATATAGCCAATATTGGCGTTTGTTCAGAAGAGCTTCTTCCTGCATCTCCAATTTGAAGAAAAGTTGTTCCATTCGCAAATCTTGCTTCTGAGAAAAAGCTAACTTTAAAGCGCAGTAGGCGCCGGCAGCCTGATGATCTCCGCTGGGTGGAGGGAACTGAGCTTTGTAGAAGCTGCTATTTTGGTGAATTTTGCATTCATAAAAATGTGGTGCAGATTTAAAAACAGTGGCTTTTGAATTTTTATGAGACACATCCCTATCAGAGCTCTCGTCTAAGGGGCCAAAGTCTACTGGTCCTGTAAAAACGCGTCCGTTAAAAATCACACTTTTTGAAAAATTTGCTCCCCTAAAAGACGCGGCGCTAATTGAGCCTGGATCGAGTCCCTCTTCGATAGCCTGTTTTTTTCTGGTTTCAAAATTGCTCTGATAATAACGCGTCAACGCCTTCCAGTCGCTGGCTGAAAAATCAGCTGATCCATGAAATTTTGCGCCAGAAAAGTCTATGTTCTCTTTAATGGAGTCTAGCTCATTGAGAGTGCGAAGACTGAATTGAGAGCCATTATAAAATGCATTGCCGCCAAATTCAGTGTGTGAAAAATTAGCTGCTTCAAAAAATTGGGAGGCAGGAAAAAAAGCCATTTTCTTAAAAATGGCTTTCTCAAAGTATGCTCCTTTGTGAAAGCTTGCGCCTCTAAAAACGGCGTTTTCCTCAAAGCAAGTTTCACGAAAAAAGGCTGCGCCTGAGAATTTTGCTCGCCAAAAAATTCCTGATGTAAAAAAAATGACTTTAGAAAAATTGCCGTTACCATTAAATATGGAATCATTAAAATTTGTTGCCGAAGAAAATTCGGAGCCATCAAAGTTGACATCTTTATCAAAAATGGTTTCATTAAATTCTGCCATTCCCGTAAAGCGAGCGTTTGAGAAATTTGCTTCTTGATGAAATCTTGCCTTGTTGAAATTGGCTGAATCCAGCCCAAAAGTCGCGCCAACAAATTTTACTTTGCATTTAAAGATGAAATTTTGAAATATAAAAGGATAATTCTGAAAGTTAACGTTTGAAAAATCTGCTAAATTTTTTTCGTCAGAAAATTCTTCTTGCCACTCATTCCATGCGTCTTTACCGCAGAGCGCCAAATCTAAGCATTCGTTAGGTTTTATTTTTCTTGGGTTCAAGATTTTTGCTGTTTTTCCGTTGCCTTCGTAAATTGTTGATCCGGCCATTTTTTTATTGCGCTCTGTTTTTTAGAGGGGGTAGCAGGACAGTAAAATAAAAAGCCGCTACTAAGCCTAGTCATTATTCGTGACTAAATCAGTAGCGGCTTTATTGTTCAATAGCAGTTCCTGTGCTTTGTGTCATCAAGCGGGTATGGCTGACCAAATTATGTTCGAATCATCATCATCGGGATCAATCCCAACTCAACGCCCCACCAGTCTGATACTCAATAACCCGCGTCTCAAAGAAATTCTTCTCCTTCCGCAAATCCATAATCTCACTCATCCACGGGAATGGATTCTGCGCACCTGGATACTGCTCTTTCAAACCAACTTGCGAGCAGCGGCGGTTGGCGATGAAGTGCAAATACTCTTCCATCATGGCGGCGTTCATGCCGAGGACGCCGCGGGGCATGGAGTCGCGGGCGTAGGCGATTTCGAGTTCGGTGCCTTGCAGGATCATCTGGATAACTTCTTGCTGGAATTCTTGCGTCCACAGGTGTGGGTTTTCCAGTTTGATCTGGTTGATCACGTCGATACCGAAGTTCAAGTGCATGGATTCATCGCGCAGGATGTATTGGAACTGCTCGGCGACGCCGGTCATCT
Organism: Cellvibrio sp. ARAG 10.3; assembly: GCF_051846955.1. Classification (NCBI taxonomy): domain Bacteria; kingdom Pseudomonadati; phylum Pseudomonadota; class Gammaproteobacteria; order Cellvibrionales; family Cellvibrionaceae; genus Cellvibrio; species Cellvibrio sp. ARAG 10.3. The sequence goes on along the minus strand of NZ_JBPYCU010000010.1, from coordinate 92,190 downwards.
TGTTGCGGCGGCCCATGCTGAGGATCTGGGTAAACCCGCAGTAGAAGAAGATACCTTCGGTGACCACGTAGAACGCCACAAGGTTGCGCAGCAATTCCTGGTCGTTTTCCGGGGTGCCGGTTTTGAAGGTGGGGTTGCCGAGGCTTTGGGTGTGCTTGAGGCTCCACGCGGCTTTGTTGGCAACGCTGGGTAATTCGCGGTACATGTTGAAGACTTCGCCTTCGTCCATGCCCAGGGATTCGATGCAGTATTGGTAGGCGTGGGTGTGGATCGCTTCTTCAAACGCCTGGCGCAATATGTACTGGCGGCACTCGGGGTTGGTGATCAAACGGTAGATCGCCAGCGCGAGGTTGTTGGCGACCAGTGAGTCGGCGGTGGAGAAGTAGCCGAGGCTGCGCATGACCAGGCGGCGTTCGTCTTCGGTGAGGCCGTCTTTGCTGCGCCACAGGGCGATGTCGGCGGTCATGTTCACTTCTTGCGGCATCCAGTGGTTGGAGCAGCCGTCCAGGTATTTTTGCCAGGCCCAGTCGTACTTGAAAGGAACGAGCTGGTTGAGGTCGGCGCGGCAGTTGATCATTTGCTTGTCGTCAACCTGGATACGTGCGGCGCCCATCTCCAGCTCTTCCAGTCCGGGGGTTGGGTCCAGGTCGGCCAGGGCGGCGCGGGCTTTGGCCAGTTCGGGGCTGACTTTTTCGTTGGGGTTGTTTGCCGGTGCGGCAGTCTGGGCTTCAGTGTCTGCCGGGCGTGCAGGGGCTTGCGGCTCGCGGTAGGCGGGGGCCGGCTTTGCTTTGGGGGTTTCTTCGTTGTTGAAATCGTCCCAACTCAGCATGGGTTTGGTCCTTTCTGTTGAGGGTTTTAAGTCGCCAGGGTCTGGGCCTGGTTGCTAGTGTTATTGGCCGGATCATTGTGTCCGGCCTCTTTTGTCGGATTACGCCTTTGGCTAATTCGACCTACGGTAATGGGTGTTGCTTGTCGGATTACGCCGCTGTGCGGCTAATCCGACCTACGGGGATCGTGGTGATCCGCCGGTTATTGGCATGCTTCGCAGTCGGGATTGTCGATGGAGCAGGCTTTGGGCACCGGGGCGGCTTCGGTGAAGCTGCTGGTGTCCTTGGCGGGTGCGGCGGTCACGCCACTGCTGCTACCACCGGCGGAGACTGCGTTGAGCGAGCCGGTGTTAATGGTGGATTTCTCGGTGGTGGTTGCAGCCAGCGCACGGAGGTAATAGGTGGTTTTCAAACCACTGAACCAGGCCATACGGTAGGTGATATCGAGCTTCTTGCCGTTAGCACCCGCGATATACAGGTTGAGGCTTTGGGCCTGGTCGATCCACTTCTGGCGACGGCTGGCGGCTTCCACAATCCAGCGCGGTTCAACTTCAAACGCGGTGGCGTAGATGGCTTTCAGGTCGGCCGGGATGCGGTCGATCTTCTGCACTGAGCCTTCGTAGTACTTGAGGTCGTTGACCATCACGCTGTCCCACAGGCCGCGTTCTTTCAGGTCGTGCACCAGGTGCGGATTGACCACGGTGAACTCGCCGGACAGGTTGGATTTCACGTACAGGTTCTGGTAGGTCGGCTCGATGGATTGCGTCACACCGGTGATGTTGGAGATGGTCGCCGTCGGCGCAATCGCCATCACATTGGAGTTACGCATACCTTTGGTCTTCACTTCCTCGCGGAGGGTATCCCAGTCGAAGGTCTGGCTGCGGTCTACCTTGATGTAGTTTTCACCCCGGTTTTGCACCAGCAGGTCGATAGAGTCGATGGGCAGTGTGCCCTTGCTCCACAAGGAACCGTCGAAGGTTGAGTACTTGCCGCGTTCTTGCGCCAGCTCGCACGATGCCTTGATGGCGTAGTAGCTGATGGCTTCCATAGAGGTATCGGCAAATTTCACCGCGTCCTCAGAACCATAGGCAATACGTTGCAGGTACAGCGCATCCTGGAAGCCCATCAGGCCCAGGCCGATCGGACGGTGGCGCAGGTTGGAGGCCTTGGAGGTGGCCACGGCGTAGTAGTTAATGTCGATCACGTTGTCGAGCATACGGATCGCGGTCTTCACGGTGCTTTCCAGTTTGGCCTGGTCCAGCTTGCCGTCCACGATGTGTTGCGCCAGGTTCACTGAACCCAGGTTACACACAGCGATTTCTTCATTGGCCTTGGTGTTCAGGGTGATCTCGGTGCACAGGTTGGATGAGTGCACCACGCCCACGTGTTGCTGCGGGCTGCGCAGGTTGCACGGGTCCTTGAAGGTCATCCACGGGTGGCCAGTTTCAAACAGCATGCCCAGCATCTTGCGCCACAGGTCCAGCGCACGCACGGTCTTGTGGACCTTGATCTTGCCTTGGGCCGCCAGTTGTTCGTAATGCTCGTAGCGTTCTTCAAATGCCTTGCCGTAGAGGTCGTGCAGGTCGGGCACGTCGTTGGGCGAGAACAGGGTCCAGCTCTTGTCGTCAAACACACGCTTCATGAACAGGTCGGGAATCCAGTTGGCGGTGTTCATGTCGTGGGTGCGGCGGCGGTCGTCACCGGTGTTTTTGCGCAGTTCGAGGAATTCCTCGACATCCATATGCCAGGTTTCCAGGTAGGCACACACAGCGCCTTTGCGCTTGCCGCCCTGGTTCACTGCCACAGCGGTGTCGTTAGCCACTTTCAGGAAGGGCACAACACCCTGGGATTTACCGTTAGTGCCTTTGATGTAAGCGCCCAGTGCACGCACCGGGGTCCAGTCGTTACCCAGGCCGCCGGCAAATTTGCTGAGCATGGCGTTGTCCTGAATGGCGCCGTAGATTCCGTGCAGGTCATCGGGCACGGTGGTCAGGTAGCAGGAGGACAGCTGCGAACGCAGGGTGCCGGCGTTGAACAGGGTCGGCGTAGAGCTCATGTAGTCAAAGGACGACAGCAGGCGATAAAACTCAATGGCGCGCTCTTCGCGGTTGTCTTCCTGAATCGCCAGGCCCATGGCCACACGCATAAAGAACACCTGCGGCAATTCGATGCGCACGTCATTGCTGTGGATAAAGTAGCGGTCGTACAGGGTTTGCAGGCCGAGGTAGGTAAATTGCAGGTCGCGGTCGGCGATCAGTGCTTTGCCCAGCACGTCCAGGTCAAAATTCAGCAGCTCCGGGGACAGCAGTTCCAGCTCTACACCTTTCTGGATGTACACCGGCAGGGCGCGGGCGTAGTACAGCTCCATATCGGATTGGGTGGCTTGGGTGGCCACGCCAAGGAAACCCAGGGCTTCGGCGCGCAGCTTGTCGAGCAGGAGGCGCGCGGTGGCGAAGGTGTAGTTGGGTTCTTTTTCCACCAGGGTGCGGGCGGTGATCACCAGCGAGGTGTTGACGTCTTTGATGCTGACGCCGTCGTAGAGGTTACGCATGGCTTCGTCGAGGATGGCTTTTTCATCCACCCCGGTCAGGCCCACACAGGCTTCGCTGACGATGGTGCGCATACGGGCGATATCCAGGGGCGCGCGGCTGCCATCTTCCAATACCACATTGATGCTCGGGTAATCCGGATCAGCGGACACCGCCTGGGCGCGTTTTTGCGCACGCATACGCGCGTGTTCTTCACGGTACAGCACGTAGTCGCGTGCCACTTTCTGCTCACCGGAACGCATCAGGATCAGTTCAACCTGGTCCTGGATTTCTTCGATATGGATGGTGCCGCCGGACGGCATACGACGCTTGAAGGTGGCGGTGATTTGCTTGGTGAGGTTGTCGACGGTTTCATGCACACGACTCGACGCAGCGGCGGTGCCGCCTTCCACGGCCAAAAACGCCTTGGTCATGGCCACGGCAATCTTACTGGCATCAAACGGCACCACCGTTCCGTTGCGCTTGATAACGCGCAACTGACCCGGCGCAGTGGCCGACAGGTTGTTGGAGTGGTGGGGGTCTTGTTGGGGTTTGCTGCCGGTGGCCGGGGTAATGTCGGTTTCTGTGTGCATATATGGCTCCGCCTGATTCCGTCGAGGAGTGAATGTTGTAAGTTCGTGTTGTGTATAAATGATTAAGCAACAGCTGTTGAGTCAATAACGTCTGGATCAATAGTTGTTAAATCAGTTCGCGCTTGAATAGCGTTAATTGCCGGGTTTCGCGGTCATGGCTGATACCTCTTTAGCCGTGTTTTAGCCGTGTCATAACTGTGGACTGGAAACCACTACATGAGTTGTTCGGTGCAGATCCGTCTATTGCGTACTACTGGCACGCCGGATGGTGCTGTCGGCGTATCTTTATGCCCATGCACAATGTTCACGTAGTGCATGAAGTCTTGGGTGCTAAGCGGTTAATACAACTCAAAAAAACCACGTGCACCTGATCCAGTAGTTCAATAGGGAGGACCGGTTTACACGCAATAATTGCTGTGAATCAATTGTGGGAGCCTGGGTGGCTGCGCCACACTAAACCCTATATATAGGGGTGTTTCACATGTGCGCTACAAGATAATGCGGTTTTTTGTTTAATGCAAGCGGAGAAAACTGGGGAAGGGTTGTGGATAAAGTGTGGGTAATTCCTGCGGGCCGCGTCATAACGGGCATTGGGTAGACATGCCCGATGTCTGCCCGGTGTAGACTTTTTCTTTATGCTCAAAATCGTCAGTTATTACCTAAAATTTTACGGCGGTGAAATAACAACCCGCGTGCCATCAAGAAAGCGCAACACGGGTGTCTGACGTCTGATTCCTTGTGGGTTGCGCGAAAACACCAAAGGCAGCACGCACACCCGGCACCTGTTTTATCAGGGTATAGCCTAGCCAGCAGCCGAAGCAGGTAAAAGCCGCCACGGCTATGGGCTCCATCACCGGACCGAGGGGCGAGTCAGGAAAGTAAGTGCGCAACCAATAAGCACCTAACACAATAAAAGTTTGATGAAGGATGTACCAACAGTAGACGGCTTGATTGGCATAGCGAACCTTTGGCGAGGGGTAGTTCAGCCACACCTGGGCATAACCCACAATAGCCATAATCCACAACCAACTATTGGCGGACCAGATCAGCCCACGCACGGGCGCTTCTATGACCGCCAGTGCTGCCCAGTAGGGGCTGAGCTCGCCTCCACGAATATAAAATACGATGGCTGCGTAGCTAAAAAGCGCAAGGCTCAACGACCACAGGCGCAATTTACCCAAGGCTTCCCATAACCTGGCGTTGCGCACCAATCCAAAGCCAATAAGAAAAACGGCAAAGTAGCGGGCGTGGTTGAACCAATCGTCCACCAGCTTGTGCGTGGTGGGAAACCGCTCCCATAGCCATTCACCAATGCCGAAGAACATCAGCGCGGGGAGCACGTAAAGCAGGCTCAGTGGCAGCCGGTTTGCCAAACGGTGTGCCTGGTTTAATACCGCGGGACGAGTGAAAACCGGATAAATCACCCAGGTTAGCAACACATACACAAACAGGTAAGGCAGATACCAGAGATGATTCCAGATGACATTGGAGCCGGAGAATCGGAGATAGGCCGGCGGTAACGCATCACCGAACCCGAAGGGAAAGCCCAGGTAGTGGCGCCAGAACTCCAGGTAACCCATGCCAGGAATGGCACCGGCCATTCTGGACTCCACAAACGCCTGGGGTGCCACAATCACCAGACTGCCCACGACCAGAGGCAATAGCAACTTACGCATGCTGACAAGGATAAATCTCCCGCCCTGATATCGGTGGAGCTGGTAGGATACCGCCGCGCCGCTGATCAGAAACAGCAACGACATACGCCACTGGTTGGACCAGAGCATCGGGTACTGCAGAAACTCGCTCTGGTACAGGCTTTTAATATGCCAGCCCCAGTCGGCCACGTAAGCCATACCCAGGTGATACCCAATCAGCAGCCCAAAGGCCAGCACACGCAGCCAATCCAGTGCATGACGTCGTTGCTGAGACCAATGAACCGGGGTTTGCGGTAGGGCAATAGTCATGAATAATCTCCGACAGAGGACGATGGGGTGCCCGCACAATTGCTGGGCTCAAGACGCACAGTGTGCGCGCAACCAAACTGGGATCATTCCGGTAAGTGATTGAATGACAAAGGGTTGTGATAAGCGGCAGCCAGCCGGGGCAAACGGCGGAGCGTTTTTATGCGAAGGTTGGGTATCTAGAGTGAACACCAGCGACAACACCACCACACGGTTGAAAAACCACTTCCTCACCCACCAGCACCTCTGGCAACCGGGGCTGTTGGTGGTATGGGGATTTCTGAACACGCTGCTGCTTGCCACCACGTCATTGATGGAGATTCGCCGTCACGACAGCAATATTGCCGCGTGGGAACCCTTTTGTTGGGAGGCGTCCAGCACCCTTATCATCCTGCTGAGTATCGGGCCGATACTGCGCATCCACGCCTGGCTCCAGGCACGTTTGGGTTTGGCTGGCCTATTGATTGTTCATGCGCTCTTGACCCTGCCGTTTTCCCTTATTCATGTATCGGGCATGGTGGGGCTGCGCGAGCTGGCGTATTGGATGGCGGGTTCTGATTACCACTTTGGCGATCTGGGTTACGAGTTGCTGTACGAATACCGCAAGGATGCCATGACCTACCTGATTATTTTATTGGTGGGCACCAGCTATCAATTTATCGTCCGACGCTTGCAAGGCGAGGCGAGCTATATGGATGAAAGCGAAACATCATCCACGCCGCTACCGGATCGCTTGTTGGTCAAAAAGCTGGGTAAGGAGTTTCTGGTGGCCGTATCCGATATCCGCTGGGTTGAAGCCTCCGGCAATTACGCTAATTTGCATGTAAAAGACAGTGTTTACCCCATGCGAATCACACTTGCCCGCCTGGAATCTTTACTGCCGCGGGAGATGTTTATCCGGATACATCGCTCGCTGATTGTTAACCTCGGCAGCATCAACCATATTCAACCCACGGAGGCGGGAGATTACTGTGTGTTTTTGCATACGGGGGAGGAGTTAACGCTGTCGCGGCGCTATCGCGATGCGTTTAAAGCGGCGATGGGGGAATGTGGGTAGAGCAGGATAGATACAAATAAAAAGGGCTGATCCATCAGCCCACACGTCGGTCATTGGTTGTGAATTTACATGTCGTCCTTATCAGCTTCCATGCCATATTTCCCTTATCAATCCCTTCTAAAGAAGAGCATTAACTGCCGATCATTCCGCCATCGTTTTTGGTCACGATGACCGTGGCAGAACGGGGGCGTGAAGAACCGCCACCTGGCCAATGGCTGGTGAAATCACCTACTGCTGAACGATCACCGGGGTGCTGGATATTGACGAATAAGGTCTTGAGATCCGGTGTGGCGTGAACTCCTGTGACTTCGCAATCCATCGGGCCAACCAGGAAGCGTTTGGTCTCTTTGGTCACCGGGTCAGCAGCGAGCATCTGGTTGTTGCCGAATGGGCCGTCACCTTGTTGGGAACCACTCATATCGGTTTGAATCCAGAGCACACCGCGTGGGTCGATCCATAAACCATCGGGGCTGGCAAAATGATTATCGGCGGTTAAGCTAATGTCACCTGTTGCTGTACCTACATCACCACCCAACAGGAAAATGTCCCATTCAAAGGTATTCGCATCAGCGTTTTCGCGCCAGCGAATGATATGACCAGTACGGTTTTCCGCGCGTGGGTTAGCGGCGTCGGTAACGGTGCGGCCACTGTTGTTGGTCAGTGTGAAGTAAACCTCGCCGGTGTCTGGATGTACTGCACCCCATTCCGGGCGGTCCATCTTGGTTGCGCCCATCACATCAGCCGCGAGACGGGTGTTGATGAGAACATCGGCCTGATCAGCAAAAGTCACCTCAGCTTCGGCCGCTTTGGCGATAAAGTCGGGGTTGTTGATATCCAATGGCAACCAGTCACCGGTACCGTCTTCGTTGAATTTGGCTACATACAGCGTGCCGTTATTCAGCAGGTAACCGCCAGCAATCGCCGCGTAGTAATTGTCCGCTGATACATATTTGTAAATGTATTCGTTAGTAGAGTCATCGCCGGAATAGCACACGATGGGCTTACCTTCTTCCGCCGGGGCAAAGATCACGCCCTCATGGCCGAAACGACCCAAGGCTGTACGTTTTTGCGGTTTGCTTTCCGGGTCAAATGGATCGATCTCTACCATCCAACCAAAGGTGTTGGGTTCGTTGCGGTAGTCATCCGCTGCGGTTGCGCCCAGCGTGCTCGCGTCAAAACGGGCATACAAATCTTCACCAGATTCTGCTGTTTCCCAATAAAAGCGGCTGTGATCGTCCGGTACGCCATAGCGTTCGTGTTCGCGTGGCTGGATGGAGTCTTTATTAACAAAGTAGCCTGCCCAGTTTTCTTCGGCGGCGAGGTAGGTGTGCCAGGGGGTCAGGCCGCTGCCGCAATTATTAAGCGTGCCGCGGGTTTCGGTGCCATTGGGGCTGTATTTGGTAGACAGTTTGGCTGATGCCATGGCGGGGCCGCGAATATCCATGGGCGTTGCGCCAGTGATACGGCGGTTGAACACGCTACCTTCCACTACGCCCCACGCATTATCGGTTTTGCGAATGTGGATGACGCTGACACCATGGCCAGCAACTTCTTTGCGGACCTCATCGGTTGGACGCTTGCCATCAATACTGGTGGGGCCATTGGCATGGAAAACATTAGGATCGAAGTACTCGTGGTTCATCACCAACAAACCTTCATTGGAGTTGGTGCCTCCAGCTTTGGCATCCATCGGCAGGAAGAAAATGCCATCATGATGCGCGCCAACCTGTTGCTCCTGATCGGCACCGGTATTGGTGCCGTCATCTTTATATTCAGGCAAGCTGCCGGTCAATGGCGTACCCCAGGGTACAAAAGCCGTGGCGGTATAACCTTCTGGAACAAGAACGGTGTCTGGGCGAGCAGCAGCAATAGCAGTAAAACCTAACAGTGGCGCAGCGGATGAAGAGGAGGAGCTGCTAGAACTGCTGGCGGTGCTGGAAGACGACGAGGAAGAGGAGCTGGCGTTATTGTCGTCATCGTCATCGCTGCCACACCCGACCAGGCCGATACCCATAAAGGTGGCAACAGCGGCACCGACGCCGCCTTTCAGGAAGGCGCGGCGCTGTTGGCGGGCGTCCAGAATGGCCGCAAATGTGGGGTTGTCAGAGAAATTGGATAGTGGTTCATCACCACTGTTGTCGATCACAAGCGGGGTGTTTTTTTCGGTCATGAGGCTCGGACTCCGGCTGGACGGTTGCGTTGTTTGAATTTATTAACCAGCGAATTAAACGCCATGCATATGGCAGTTCTGCGACAAAATGACGAAGCTTTGATGACAACCTATTTCTGCTATTCCAAAACCCTGCTGCTCGTTTGCCTGTTAAGATGCATGACCTTCTTACCCGGCTGTTTCAAGGTTGAATTATGCTCAGCGAACTCTTCGCTATCCTTGCTCCCATCGTCATCAGCGTACTGATCGGTTTTATCTGGGGACGCTCCGGCACAGCTTACCCGGCGGACTTCGTCTCGCGTATCGTCATGTATGTGGGCACGCCTTGTTTGATTATTTCGGTGATGAGCAAGGTCGAAGTGGATGCAGCGGTGATGGGCGAGGTGATGCTGGCCACGGCGGTCGCTATGGCGGCAATGGGTGTATTGGGGTGGATAATACTCCGCAGTTTCAAACTGGATATTCCCACTTACCTGCCGCCGCTGATCTTCCCCAACAACGGCAACATGGGTTTACCCTTGTGCCTGTTTGCCTTTGGTCAACTCGGCCTCGCGCTGGCGCTCGGTTCGTTTATGGTGATGATGATCGCCACGTTTACTGTTGGGCTGCTGCTGGTTTCGGAGGGCGGTTGGGGTGATCGTTTTAAAGATATGGCGCGTCAGCCGGTGATCCATTCCATGATCATTGCGCTGGCGATGCTGGTGACCGGCACCCATTTGCCGCGCTGGATTGATAACACCGTGACGCTCATCGGCGGTTTCGCGATTCCGTTGATGACGATTACCCTCGGGGTATCTCTCGCAACCCTCAAAATCGGCACCTGGTGCCGCAGTTTCGGTTTCAGTATTGCCCGGATCTTCGGTGGCCTTGCCCTGGGCTGGTTGAGTTGTTGGCTGCTGAATGTGGAAGGCGTTTCGCGCAGCGTGGTGCTGCTGCAGTCCGCCATGCCGGTGGCAGTGTTTAATTATTTACTAGCGCTACGCTACAACCGCAACCCCCAGGAGATTGCGGCGATGGTGGTGATTTCTACCTTGGTAGCGTTTGTGACTTTGCCGTTTTTGTTGATGGTGGTTTTGTAGTGAGATTCTAATTTTATGATTCATCCAATCATTGTTTGGTAGCAATTTGCCATGTTTCTGGTTTCCAATAAGGCAAATCCCCGAAATCTCCGTGTTTTGATGGTTTTTCCCCGAGCAACCTGTCAAAAGATTTAAATACTTTAACTCCCTTGGATGTAGCCAAGGCTTCGTCAATAATTTTTATTGAAGATAGAACGTTTGTTTCTGAACCAATAGTGCGATTCAAAGGATGATCAGGCTTGTCGTGATGTTGGTCTATAGATACGAGTAATGAGCCAGTAGGGATAACTCCGCCATAATGCATTTCGCTAACTTCGGCTACTCGATTCAGTGTCAGGTTGTAAAAATTTGGCGTGAATCGCTTAACACCCGAGTTGTTGATGGGCCTTTCTACAAGAACCGGCTTTAATGCATTTAATGTGTCACCTATCGTGGCAGCCCCTGCCATATACACGATATTCTTTAGGAAAGCAGTTGATGCCCAATCTGTTTGATATCGTTCAAGTACATTATTAATTACGATGGAACCCATGCTGTGGCCCATAAGTGTTATTGCGTAATCTTTATTATGCTTTTTACTATAAAAATCAGCACGTTTGAGCAATAGCTTGAAAAATATTCCAGTATTTACACCGCTGATATATCTGGTGTCAAATTCGTGGGTGGGATAGGTGATATTGACTGCACGACGTTTCATATTTGCCCACGCCGCGCTCGATATGCCGCTATGCCATAGGCTTCCGGCAGTATATCTGATGGGGAGAGTGAGCAGCTGGCTTGATCCTCTTAATAACGTATTTCCTGTGGTGCCGTAGTAGTAACTATAATTTGCCTGTATTTCGTTTTTCGTATTAATAATTTTATTACATGATTCATAAGGTTGTTCTAATTCATCGCAAAAAACCAAGTGCGCATCTTTCCAAGAGTTGGATAGCCAATTGGAATAAATTTTTGAGGCTGCTCTGTCTTTTTCATTTGCGATTTGATACATGGTTGTTGAAGGAAAATTCCCGATGCTGGTCAGTATGTCAGATACGAGGACAAACGGAGCAGTAATGGCTCCTGTAACTACATTGGTTTTCTTGCCTTCCCGAACTCTGAGTAGGTGTTCGCTCCATGTGGTTAGGGCTCCTGATGGCCATGCTAGATGTACAGGAAATTGTTGGTCGGAAATTATTTGAGAGGCTTTCTTGATTCTTTTTTCGGGTGAGTGAAAAGTGTTGAGTCCTCCATGTACATAAACCAATACATTTACAGTATCCCAGTTGTTTTTCTTTGCGGTGTCTTCCGCTCTGCATAGGATCAAGGCCATTTTTTTCACGCCGTCCAAAGGCCGGAGTGCGACACTCATTGATTCGCTTTTAGCCATTGGGTCGATTAGCAAACCGTCCCTATTGGTTCTAAGAAGGTGATAATTTTTACTATCTAAATCGAAATTATCAGGACAATCGAATGAACCGGAAAGATCGGATTCACTTAAAGGTGGATAATCGGGATGAGATGCACAGCCTATAAGAAACAAGGTAACCAAAAATACAAAGGAAAGTAATCTGGTTTTAAATTGTATCGCTGGTGTCATTCGAGCCTCCTGGCGTCTTTAATATTTATGAATCAAAGATGATAAAAGCTATTTATCTTCATTGTTAGGTTAGTATCTAATAATCATCCCCGCCAACCGCACCAACGCTTTCTCCACCCGACTATTCCACACACACGCACACGACAGCCGAATAAAGTTCTGATATTTCTTACTCGGCGAAAAGATCGGCCCCGGCGCAATACTGATGCCGTTTTCAAGGGAGCGGCGGGCGAGGTCGAAGGCGTCGATGGCGCCGGGCAGTTCCAGCCAGATTACAAACCCGCCCTGGGGGCGAGTTACCCGCGTGCCTTCCGGAAAGTAATCCGATACCGCCTGGGTCATGCGTGCTACCGCTTGCGCGTATTCGCCGCGTACCTTGCGCAGGTGACGTTCATAGACACCGCTTTCGAGCAGGTCGGCCACAGCGAGTTGCGGAATGGTGGGGGTGGCGAGGTTGAGCACGTACTTCATGTATTCCACCCGCTGCTGAAAGCGTCCCGGTGCAATCCAGCCGACCCGCAGCCCCGGCGACAGGGTTTTGGAAACCGAGCTACACAGGATGACGTTGCCGCTGTTGGTCATGCCCATGCACAAGGGCGGACGCTGGCCGGAGAAGGAAAGATCGCCGTAGATGTCGTCCTCAATCAGCACGATCTGCTGTTGGTCGAGCAGCGTTACCAGCCGCTGCTTGTGTTCCACCGGCATACAGGCGCCGAGCGGGTTGCTGAAGTTGGGCACCACTACGCAGGCTTTGACGGGCCAGCGGCTGACTGCCAGTTCCAGGGCTTCGATGGAGATGCCGGTGAGCGGATGGGTGGGAATCTCCAGCGCTTCCAGCCCGAGGGATTCCAGTACCTGTAACAGCCCATAAAATGCAGGCGATTCAATGGCCACCACATCGCCGGGTTTGGTGACGGCGCGCAGGGCGATGCTCAGTGCTTCCTGCCCGCCATTGGTGATGACGAGGTTGTCCGGGTTGACCGCGCAGCCAGCTTCCGCCATCCGTCGCGCTAGCTGCCGGCGCAACTCCACTGAACCGGGGGAGAATTCATAGTTGGCGGAGCGTACCCGGTGTTGACGGGCGCAGCGGATCAGCGCCTGTTCAATCGCGCGGGTCGGGAGGAACTCCGGCGCTGGCACGGCGGCGCCAAGCTGTACGACAGACGGGTTGTTGGCGGCCTTGATCAACTGCAACACCATGTCCTGACCGGTTACCGGGGCCGGGCGCGGCGTGTCCATTACCAGCCGGGGCTGGGGAATCTGCGTGTTGATGTGCGGCCGTACATAAAAGCCTGAACGCTGGCGGCTTTCCAGCACACCCTGGTCTTCCAGCAGGCGGTAGGCAGAGATGACAGTGGCGATGCTCAGGTTGCGCTGCCGGCTCAGTTGCCGCACGCCGGGCAAGCGGTCGCCGGGCTGAAAGCCGCCTTGCTGAATCGAGGTGCGCAGGTCCTCGGCCAATTGTTGATACAAAGTTTCCATGGGGCGATTCTGGCGATAAAGCCGGTATGGGCGATAGGTACAGATGCCGCTCGTTATAACCGGCACAGAAAACAGGATAGCTTATCTGTACCGTACCAATTTTGTTTTTTCTGCAACTGTATCTATTGGTCGCTGACCTCTACAGTGGCGTTTTTGCCTTGAGAGACCTGTCATGAACCAGCCTTTATACATCGTTGATGCCTTCGCCTCCGGCCCATTTACCGGCAATCCGGCGGCGGTGTGCCTGTTACGGCAGGAAAAATCCGCTGAGTGGATGCAACAGGTGGCCGCCGAGATGAATCTGTCGGAAACCGCCTTTGTGTCCCGCTTTCCCCGACTGGGTCGGCAGGGTTGGGTGCTGCGTTGGTTTACGCCGACTACCGAAGTGAATCTGTGCGGCCACGCGACTCTGGCTGCTGCCCATGTGCTCTGGCACAGCGCCTGGGCAGCGGAAGATTTCATCGAGTTTCACACCCGCAGCGGCCTGTTGGGCGCCAGCCGGCAAGCGGAAGGCATTACCCTGAATTTTCCTGCCGATCCGCCGGAGGCGATGGCGAGTACTCCGCCCGGATTGGTCGATGCGCTCGGTGTGCAACCGCTCTGGCTGGGGCAGGGGCGGGAGGATTGGCTGGCGGTGATGGAATCGGCAGAGCAGGTGCGCCGCCTGCGACCGGATACCCGGCAGCTGGCTGAGCTACCCGCCCGCGGCCTGATCGTGACAGCGCCCGGTGATGAGCCCGGAATCGATATGGTGTCTCGCTTCTTTGCGCCCCGGGTCGGCATTAATGAGGACCCGGTGACCGGCTCGGCGCATTGTCTGCTGGCCGTTTACTGGGCCCAGCGCCTGGGCAAAACGCGCTTGCGCGCCTTGCAAGCCTCGGCCCGTACCGGTTTGCTGGACCTGAGGTTACAGGATGACCGCGTGCATATTTCGGGGCAGGCCCATATCACGCTCACGGGAGAATTTCATGGCTGATGCGGCACACCAGCCGACGCGCTGCCATTCGCCATGTGTTCGTGGCCGACGAATGCTTTTTGACCGGCACGGGGGCCGAGTTAATTCCGGTGGCCAGTGTCGATGGGCGATTGCTGGAGCAGTGTCCCGGCCCGTTTTTTACGGCAATACAGGCGGCGTTTCGAGAGTGTGTCGAGCGGGAAACAGGGCGGTGATTCCAGGTGAGTCTCGGGTTTGTGTCGGATTACGCCTGCGGCTAATGCGATCTACATGCGCTGAGCCGTAGGTCGCATTAGGCGCGAAAGCGCCGTAATCCGACAAACAACGCCCGGTTTACTCCTGTCGGATTACGCTGGCGCTAATCCGACCTACTTGAGCGGGAGAGCTTTGGCGAGTTCGATCACCGACAGTGGTGCGGAGCCTTCGGCTTTGTTGCTGAGGGTAACGTAGACATTCTGGCCCGCATTGGCGGTGCCGGTAATGACGCGCGCCAGCGCCTCGCGCGTTTCCGGGTCGGGATCGACAATCTTGTCGTAGGGAGAATACTGCTGCTGCGCATCTTCATAACCGTAGGCGCCGTGCAGCGGGTTGAGATTCCAGCGGCACACCAGCGGCCCCGGCCAGAGCGCCCGCAGGACCGGCAGCTGCTCGGCAATGCGCGGCATCTTGGCGTGCAGCCCCATGCAATAGGTAGCGCCGGTATCGCGCAAGGCATTCACGAACGCTGGCGTCAGCCACTGCGGATCGCGCACTTCTACCGCGACCACGCCCTCAGGTGCGACGGACCTGAGGTCCGGAATAGCCTTCAACAAGGTGTGTAGACGCTGGATCAATTCCGGCATGCGCACCAGCCAATGACCGGGTAGCGGGCTTATCTGAAATACCAGTGCGCCCAATTTGGTGCCCAATCCCTCCAGCGCCGGTTCCACAAACAGTTGCACCGCCTGCGCTGCATCCAGAAAGTGCAGGTTCGGCCGCATGCCCCGGCCCGACTCATCGCGCACCAGCGCATCCGTCACCAGGCTCGGGGCTTTTACCACGAACCGAAAATCCGCCGGCACCTGGGAGGCATACTCGGCAAACTGCGCAACGTTTAGCGGTCGATAAAATGAGCGGTCGATGCTGACCGTGCGGAACAATGGGTGCTGTGCGTAGGCCCGCAAACCTTCGCGTGACAGGCGCGTTTCCGGGTAATCCCCGTCCCACACCAAGCCGTTCCACCCCGGGTAATTCCACGAGGATGTCCCCAGGCGCAGATGTGCCGGCAGTGTGTTGCCCAGTTCAATGAGTGCCGGTGTCGGCGCAACCGGCTCTACCGTTTTACCGGATTTTAGGGTGGGCTTGGGCGTTGGGTCATCGCCGAACAGGGAATTTTGCATAGCGGATTTCTGTTGGGTAGAGGTGTTGGGTTACCGGGTTGGTGTATGGTTGACGCGTTCGTGGGTATCGTCGTGGTGTTGTCGGATTACGCGGCTGCGCCGCTAATGCGACCTACGGGCCATAGCGTCGGATACGCTCGAATGCGAATTAAGGACACATTGTAGGTCGAATTAGCCGAAGGCGTAATCCGACATGCCTCCCGCAACGGCCAATCCCCCGAATCCACTACTTGAACAGCCGGGGTGCAATCCCGTAGGCTTGGCAGCAATTTTTACTCACCGCATCTGCGGTGACATGATTCAGGGAAACCACCACGATGTCCGGCGTTAACGAAATCGTTTTAACCTTCAGCTGTCAGGATTCCAAAGGCATTGTGGCCGCCGTGGCCACACTCTTCGCCACCCTGGGATTCAACATCAAAGAATCATCACAATTTGAAGACGTCGACCGCCGCCGCTTTTTTATGCGCACGGTATTTGAATGTCCGCCCGGCTACAGCCTGCAACAAATCAAAGCCATCTTCCAGCCCTTGGGCGAGCAGTACAAGATGGACTGGAACATCTTCGACAGCGATTGCAAACCGCGCGTACTGATCGCGGTATCGCAGTGGGGCCATTGCCTTAACAGCTTGCTCAACAGTTGGAAAAGCGGCACCTTGCCCATTGATATTGTCGGCGTCGTGTCCAACCATACGGTGATGCAGGATCTGACCGAATGGTACGAACTGCCATTCCATTATTTACCGGTGACCGCCGACACCAAAACCGAGCAGGAGGCAAGAATCTGGCAATTGATTGAAGACCAAAAAGCCGATTGCCTGGTGCTGGCGCGCTACATGCAAATTCTGTCGGACGATTTGTGCCGCAAACTCAACGGCCGTGCGATCAATATCCATCATTCCTTTTTGCCCGGCTTCAAAGGCGCAAAGCCTTATCACCAGGCGTATGAGCGCGGCGTAAAACTGATCGGCGCCACTGCGCATTTTGTCACCGCCGATCTGGATGAAGGTCCGATCATTGAACAGGCGGTTGAACGTGTCTCTCACGTCAACTCGCCGGAAGAGATGGCCGAAATTGGTCGCGATATTGAAGCTGTCGTGCTTAACCGCGCCTTGCGCTGGCATGCGGAACACCGGGTGTTATTGAATGGCAATAAAACGGTGGTGTTTTCGCGATAAAAGAGCAAATAATAATCGACGACGGCTTCTAACAGATTTTCGAGAGGGCAGGTCATGTTACTGGACGAACTGAGAGATAAAAAAGCGGTTATTGAAGCCTTGGGCAGTCAATACGGTGCCCGGCATATTCGGGTATTTGGTTCAGTTGCCAGGGGTGAAGAGCGGTTTGATAGTGATGTTGACTTTCTTGTGGAGTTTCCTCTCGGATACGATTTATTTGCCCAGCGTATTCCTCTCGCAGAGAAATTGGGTGATCTGCTGCATCGCAAAGTAGAACTGATTCCGGAGCATGAGCTTAGCCGTCATATACGCGATCAAGTTATGAAAGAGGCCGTGGAGTTATGAGTAAATCCTGGCGGCCTTATGCGCTGCATATTCTTGACGCTATTGAAAAAATCAGGCGAATACAAGCGCGTGGTGATATTGTTGAGGATGATGTGCTTTATGATGCTGCATTGCGAAATTTGCAGACGCTTTCCGAAGCAACTCAATCACTTCCAGAAGAGAAAAAATGACTTTCGCTACTATACCGTGGCGTGAAATCAGTGGCTTTAGAAATATTCTTGTCATAATTATTTGGGAAATATTGATCCCTATACTGTTACAGCGGTAATCAATCAGCATCTGCAACCGTTGGAAGAATGCATTCGGTTAATGGTAAAGGATGCTGATTAACAGAGTTAACGGGGCTCTTTTAACCGACAAGAACACAATCTTTAGTGCAAGTGTCGAATAGCTAATTAGCCTCGTTACCATCAGGATTGCCACTATCAATCTCGATTAGACTAAAGTCCTTCCGCAATTCAAACTCCGCAAAATCCCGTGCGAGCTGTAAATTTCCGCGATAAAACTGTTTGGCTTCCTGTTCAATTTCATCAATCAAGGGCGCGCTTTTGTGGGCGAATTGGTAACGTGAACTGAAGTGGGTGAGGATCAGGTTGGGTAGTCCAACCGATTCTGCAAAACGCGCAACCTGTTCGGCAGAGCTGTGTTGCGGTTCGGGGCCGACCTGTTGTGAAACCGCTTGCGTGTAGGTCGCTTCGTGCACCAGTAAATGTGCGCCGGCGCAGGTGTTGCGCAGCAGTTCCGGTGTGTCGTTATCCCCACCGATAATAATCCGGCGCGGTTGGCGTTTTATCGCAACATAGTCCGCGCTGCGAATGTGTCGGCCATCTTCCAATACCACATCCTCACCTTTGTGAATGCGTCCCCACAACGGACCTGCAGGTATACCGTCAGCATTGAGTCGATCAATAAGCAGGGATTTTTCCAGGCGCTTTTCGGTAATCGTATAGGCAAAGCAGGGCACGCGGTGTGAGAGTTCGGCGGTGGTCACCTGAATAGTATTGTCCTGCCAGGAAAAATCGGGGGCACCCACGTCGACAAATTGCAATTCATAAGAGAGGCGCGACTGGGTGGTTTCCAGAGCCAATGTAATAAACGTTTTTAGTGGTGCCGGGGCGATGATCGCAAGCGGTTCGGTGCGCCCTGCCATGGAGGCGCTGGCCAGCAGGCCCGGTAATCCAAACGTGTGATCGCCGTGCACATGGGTAATAAAAATCGCACCCAATCTGGCCAATGAATGGCGTGTGCGCAATAACTGATGTTGTGTACCTTCTCCGCAGTCAAACAGGTACCAGGTCTTTGCCTCGGCGTGCTCGAGTGCCAGGCCGGTCACGTTGCGTTGTTTGGTGGGGGTGCCGGCGGAGGTGCCGAGAAAAACAAGATTCATAGTCTATCTTTACTGGCTGTTGGGGATCGCGCAAGTGCTGAAAGATTTTGACATTGTAAGTCAATGGTCAGAATTGCGCGGGCTTTATAGCTGAAATGTAGCTGAAATGATCGGTTTTGGCTGTGCGCCATTCAACCGTTCGCTGGGGTTGGTCGGATTTCGCTGCGTTAGTGCGCCTTGGCTGCGGAATTGAAACAGGCTGTATGGAAGAGAAACTGGTATGCTTCCAAACGACTCACAGATAAAATTCTTCCAGAATTTATCCGCTTAATAAGATGACAATATGGCTCGTTTATTATTCAGATTAACCCATGTACCCGATGACGAGGCAATGGACGTGCGCCAGTTATTGGATGACAACGGAATTCACTATTACGAAACTGATGCGGGCCGCTGGCGCGTTGGGGTAGATGCAATCTGGTTGTCTGATGAGGCGCAATACGAACACGCCAAGGCATTGCTGGGGGAATACCAACAGCAACGGACGAAAGATCAGCAAGCAACCTACGCGGAATTGGAAGCGCGCGGTGAAGCGCCGACCCTGGCGAAAAAAATTGCCGCACATCCCATACGGTTTATGGCGCAGGTCATTGCGATTGTATTTATCCTGGCGATTTCCATTGTGCCCTTCTGGTATGCCTTTTCATGATCATGATGGGTTGTTAATTTTTCCACGTTCATAAAAATATTGCGTTTCTCTCTGCTGTTATCAGGAAATCTATCCGTGCAAGAACCCGATGTATCCTCGCCACCCGACGTATCGATGCCCGAACTTAAACCGGCGGACTTGAAAGCCGGCTGGTTGACGCAGGTATTGGATGAATGGAAAACCCTCGCGCTCCTCGGTGGCCCGATCCTTGTTGCGCAACTGGCACAGATGGCGAACGGTGTCATCGATACCGTTATGGCAGGACACGCCAGTGCAGAAGATCTGGCGGGCGTCGGTATCGGTACCAGTTTGTGGGTGCCGGTGTTGTTATTTTTTATGGGCGTGCTGAACGCATTACAGCCGATTATTTCCGGGCATCGCGGCGCGCAACAATTACAGCGCATCATGCCGGTGACCTGGCAAGGGTTGTATATTGCGGCGGTCTGCACGGCGGTGATGATTATCTTATTGATCAACGCACGGCCAGTGCTGGATCTATTACAGCTTGATACGCGTACGGCCGCCATTTCCCAGGGTTATCTCGATGCGTTTGCCTGGGGCGTGCCGGCCTTGCTGTTGCTGGCAGCGTTGCGCGGATTTACCGATGGGTTGGGCCACACCCGTGTGATCATGGTGTTCTCGCTGGTGAGTACGCTGTTCAATTTGCCGCTCAATTATATTTTTATTTACGGCAAGCTTGGCTTGCCCGCGATGGGTGGTGTCGGGTGCGGCTGGGCGACGGCCATTTCTAACTGGATCGCGGTGTTGGCATTGCTGGTGTATCTCAATCGCAGCAAAACCTATGATTCGTTTCATTTGCTGGCTGATCGGGTTATGCCGGATTGGCAGGAGATCAAGCATGTATTGCGCCTCGGCCTGCCGATTGGTTTTACGATGTTTGTTGAAGTCAGTATGTTTGCCGTGATTGCGCTGTTTCTCGCACCGCTCGGACCCAAGGTGGTAGCGGGGCATCAAATTGTGCTTAATGCCATCTCGCTGTTGTTTATGGTGCCCTTGAGTCTTGGTATGGCGCTGACATTGCGCGTCAGTTTTTTAGTGGGCGCACACGCGCCGGAACGTGCGCAATTATTGGCACGCAGTGCGCTGGTGTTGGCCCTGGGTATTTCGCTGATCAACGCACCGGTCTTATTGTTCGGTCGCGACCTTATCGCCAGTTTTTACACCAGCGATTCCGCTGTACTGGATGTCGCCGTGAGTTTGTTTTTGTTCGCTGCCATTTTTCAAATTGCTGATGTTATTCAAGTCACGATGATCAACACCTTGCGCGGTTATCGCGATACGCGCATCCCCATGTTTATCATGCTGTTGTCGTTCTGGGCAGTTTGTCTGCCGCTGGGTTATGTACTCACCTTTACGCCCTGGTTAGTGGAGCCGATGGGTGCTCCCGGTTTCTGGATTGCATTGTGTGTTGGTTTGACAGTGGCCAGTGTGTTGCTCACTTACCGTGTTATTTATTTTCGTCCAACCGCAGCGTGATATGTGACTAAACACACTGACCCTCACGCGAAATCCATCGACAATCCGTGCCGTTGCATCCAATAAAGCATTATTAGCAAGTCGAGATTTTTTACGCAGGTGTTGTGAAAAAAATATGTGTCAGGTTTTAACTGATTGATTCACGGTTATCTTTTCAGGTTGGTGTAAAAGCTGCTTGAGCGAGTCTGTGAATAACAGAAGACAGGAGTCGGCGCATGAATATGAAATGGCATTTTACGACAACCGGATTGCATTCGATTCAACGATATATCATTGGCATGGTTGCGGGTCTGGTGATGGCAAATCTATGGGCAGCAAATGCGCAGGCGCACCCATTTGTTGACCATGCTGACATGGATGTGCCTAGTCAAACTGTGGCGATGCAGTTGTCGTTGGGCAGCGAGTTGGAACCCGCAGGCGACCGGCGATTGTTTACCCGTGACCTCGCTTTGGGTGGGCAGTCGGCCCGCGACCTTTCACTGAAATCCTTTGTTACCTTCATCTACCGGGAACCGCCAATGTACGGCAGGGATTTTCTGGTCAATCTCGATGTATTTGAGCGAGAACTCTTTGCCAGTGTATCGTCGGTGGCCACCCGGAGTGATGTAGCCGATCCAGGAGAACCCTGGTTGGGTGCTGCCGGTTTACCGGTTGCCGCAGACGTAGAACCAGCGCCCACGCCCGCCAGCCGCACCTCGCTTCCGGAACCCACCACGCTGATGCTGGTTGCGGTGGGAATGCTGGGGCTTATTCTTCATCGGCGTCGCACCAATTGGTCCGAGCATTAGTCGTTGCTGCCTCGTTGCAGGCTGATGGTTTAATCCCACCCTCTTTCTTGTTGTAACAATTGTATTCTGCACTTGTCACTCTCTTAAGTGTGGTGCCAGAATAGCCCGGCGCAATTTAAATGAGAGCGGTTTTCATCTACGGTGACCTGCTATCGTCATGAAAAAGCTTTATTTTTGAATGAGAATGTGGACAATTGCGCCCGAATCCGCACAAACCCGAATTTGCACAGGCATGTAACACAAGCGCTTGTATTACCGGTTTTGTTTTTTGTGCCTCTGTATAGATATACCTGTGTATAAATAACAGGAACTTGGCGAAGCTGTGGTGTCATTGAGGTTACCGGTATCTGGCCGGGCGTCAGTCAGCTGACCTTTCCATCAATCACTCAACTTAAGGTATCCAATCGTTGAATAAATCCTACATCCCTCCCAACTGGACCTCACGTAAATCCGCCGAACTCTACGGCATTGATGAATGGAGTAACGGCTATTTCGGTGTCTCCGATTCCGGTGAGGTTATTGTCAGGGTGCCGGTCAACGGTGGTGAATCTTCCATCTCGTTATTGGAAATTGCCCAAGGTCTACAACAGCGCGGGCTGGATATGCCGGTGTTGCTGCGTCTCGAAAACCTCGTTGATACGCGCATCAGTACCTTAAATGATTCTTTTGCGGCGGCCATCCAGGCCAGTGGTTACCGAGGCCAATACCGCGGCGCATTTCCCATCAAGGTGAATCAACAAAGTCACGTGATTGCAGAAATTGCGCGCTTTGGCGAGCGTTACCATCACGGCCTTGAGGCGGGTAGCAAGGCGGAATTGATGATTGCCTTGTCAACCCTGAAAGATCGCGAAAGCGTAATTATCTGCAACGGCTACAAGGACGCAGAATTTATCGATCTGGGTTTGCAGGCGCGCAAGTTGGGTTTTAAATGTTTCTTTGTGTTGGAAACCCTGGCCGAAGTACCTATCGTGATTGAACGCAGTCGCGCGCTGGGGGTTGATCCCTTGATTGGTGTGCGCTTGAAATTATCCACCAAAGTGGAAGGCCACTGGAGTGAAGACAGTGGCGATCGCAGCCTGTTCGGGTTGAATACAAACGAGCTGGTATCGGTGGTTGATAGCCTGCGCGAAGCGGATTTATTACATTGTTTTCAGTTACTGCATTTTCATCTCGGTTCCCAAATTCCCAACATCCGCAGTATTCGTGCAGGGGTGTTGGAAGCCTGTCGTTATTACATTGAATTAGTCGGGGAGGGTGCGCCGCTCGGTTATATGGACCTGGGCGGCGGTCTGGCGATTGATTACGACGGCACCTGTAGCACCAGCGGCCACAGCCGTAACTATTCCGTGCAGGAATATTGTATCGACGTGGTGGAAGCCATCCAGGAGTCCCTGGACGAACACGAGATTCCGCATCCTATTATCGTGACGGAATCCGGGCGCGCCACGGTGGCGCATACCGCCGTGCTATTGTTCAATATCCTTGATGTCACGCATTTCGAGCCGGCGCCTTTGCCCGAAGAATTGCCGGCAGATTCTCACGAGATGATTGAAAACATGTGGCACTCGCTGTCGGTGATCAAACCGAACACCTTGCAAGAGTGTTACAACGACGTGATTTATTATCGCGACCAGATTCGCGATCTGTTTCACCGTGGCGATATTTCATTGCGCCATCGCGCATTGGGTGAAAATTTATACCTGGCGGGCCTGCAAAAAATTGCGCAGTTGTTGCCGCAGATGAAACGCATCCCGCAAGAGCTGGAAACCTTGCCGCAACAATTGGCGGATATTTATTACGGTAACTTCAGCGTGTTTCAATCGCTGCCGGATTCCTGGGCCATTGAGCAGGTATTTCCGGTTATGCCGATCCATCGCCTGCACGAAGAGCCGACGCGCCAGGCCATCATTGCGGATTTAACCTGTGACTGTGACGGTAAGTTGCAAAAGTTTGCCGGCCCGGAAGGCGAGACGAGTACCTTGCCTTTGCACACGGTAAAAGCCGGCGAAGAATATTATCTGGGTGTATTCCTGGTGGGTGCATATCAGGAAACGCTGGGTGACCTGCACAATTTATTTGGTGATACCAATGTGGCGAGTGTGCGCATCAATGCAGATAACAGCATTGAGTTTGTGCATGAATTGCACGGCGATAGCATCGCAGATGTATTAAGTTACGTGGAATACGATCCCAACGCCATGTATCAATCTTTCCGCACCACCGCGGAACAAGCCGTGCGCGATGGGCGTATCAGCGTGGCGGATCGCCAGCAGATGCTGGCGGCCTTTACCGATAGCCTGCGCGGGTACACCTATTTCGAACGTTAAGTGAATGATTGTCGGGTTACGCTGCGCTAACGCGACCTACCCAATCGTAGGTCGCGTTAGCCCGAAGGGCGTAACCCGACAAACAACTCATCAAAATCAATCAATATTTTTTCGTAAATTTTCAGCAATTCCTGTCAATGGAGAAAGTGATGGCAAAAGTCCTGATTATTGGTGCCGGTGGTGTCGGCGGTGTGGTGGTACATAAATGTGCGCAACTGCCGGACGTATTTTCCGAGATCGTGTTGGCCAGCCGTAACGAAGCAAAATGCAAAGCCTTGGCAGCGCAACTGGATCGCCCCATAAAAACCGCACAAGTGGACGCCGACAATGTGCCGGAACTGGTCGCTTTGTTGAACAAAGAAAAACCGGACCTGGTTATCAACGTGGCCCTGCCATATCAGGATTTACATATCATGGACGCCTGTCTCGAAGCGGGCGTCGACTATCTCGACACCGCCAACTACGAGCCGCCAGAGACCGCCAAATTTGAATATTCCTGGCAGTGGGATTATCAGGATAAATTCAAAAACGCCGGCTTGATGGCGTTGTTGGGTTCCGGTTTTGATCCGGGTGTAACCAACGTTTACACGGCTTATCTGAAAAAGCATTATTTTGACGAGATCCATTATCTCGACATCATCGATTGTAATGCCGGCGACCATGGCAAACCTTTCGCTACCAACTTCAATCCGGAAATTAATATTCGCGAAGTGACCGCTAAAGGTCGCTATTGGGAAAATGGTGAATGGCGTGAAACCGATCCGCTGTCTGTGAATCGCGTGTACGACTTCCCGGCGGAGATCGGCCCCAAGAAAATTTATCTGATGTACCACGAAGAGCTGGAATCCATTGCAAAAAATTTCCCCGAGATAAAACGCGCGCGCTTCTGGATGACATTTTCGGACAATTACCTGAAGCACCTTGAAGTGCTGGGCAATGTTGGTATGACCTCCATTGAGCCGGTCATGTTTGAAGGCAAGGAAATTATTCCGTTGCAATTCCTGAAAGCCTTGCTGCCCGATCCTGCCAGCCTTGGCCCTTTGACCAAGGGCAAGACGTGCATTGGTTGTATGGCCACCGGTATCAAGGACGGCGTAGAGCGCACCATGTTTATCTACAACGTGTGTGATCACGAAGCCTGTTACGCCGAAGTAAAATCCCAGGCGATTTCTTACACCACCGGCGTACCGGCGATGATCGGTGCCAAGATGATATTGCAGGGTAAATGGAAACAACCCGGGGTGTGGAATATGGAACAGTTTGATCCTGATCCCTTTATGGAAGACCTGAACGTCTACGGTTTGCCCTGGCAAGTGGGCGATGTGTCAGCCACCAACATTGAAGCCATGGAGCCGTAGTTCCGTTATGCGCCAGACGTTTTCCCGTTTTGATGCCACGCGCGTACCTTCACCCTGTTTTGTGGTGGATGTGGCAGCGGTTGAGGCGAACCTGCAAATCCTCAACCGTGTGCAACGGGAGAGCGGTGCAAAAGTGTTGGCAGCCTTAAAAGCGTTTTCCTGCTGGAGTCTGGCGCCGCTATTCAAGCAATATGTGTCGGGTACCTGCGCCAGCGGCCTGCATGAAGCGCGTCTCGGGCGCGAGGAATTTGGTGGAGAGGTACATTGTTATTCTGCTGCGTATAAAGAAGCGGATTTGATCGAGATTTTGCGTGTTGCTGATCACGTGGTGTTTAACTCGTTTTCACAATGGCAACGGTTCAAGCCCCTGGCGATGGCGGCAAAAAAAGAGCGTCCGCAATTGCACTTCGGTATTCGTATCAACCCTGAACACTCGGAGGGAGAGGTAGCGCTTTACGACCCTTGCGCACCTTGTTCGCGGATGGGTGTCCCTTTATCGCAGTTCAACGCCGATTTACTGGATGGTATTTCCGGTTTGCATTTCCATACGCTGTGCCAGCAGGATTTACCACCGCTCCAGCGTACGCTGGCTGCTGTAGAAGAGAAGTTCGGCCCCTATCTGGCACAGATGGAATGGATTAATTTCGGTGGTGGCCATCACATCAGTCGTGATGATTATCAAGTCGACGAATTGATTCAAATGGTTAAAGATTTTTCTCGCCGTTACGATGTTCAGGTGTACCTGGAGCCGGGGGAAGCGGTAGCTATCCACAGTGGTGTGCTGGTGGCGGAAGTACTGGATGTATTATGGAACGGCATGCACCAGGCGATCCTCGACACCTCAGCCACCTGTCATATGCCGGATGTCTTGGAGATGCCTTATCGTGCGGAAATTCTCGGCGCCGGTATGCCGGAAGAATACCCCTATACCTATCGACTGGGTGGTATGACGTGCCTGGCGGGAGATGTGATCGGTGATTACAGTTTTGCGGAACCGCTGCATCCCGGTCAGCGGTTGATGTTTGACGATATGGCCCATTACACCATGGTTAAAACCACAACGTTTAACGGCATCAATTTGCCCTCGATTGCCTTGTGGGATTCACGTACGGATGAACTGCGCGTGATCCGCGAATTCGGTTACGAAGATTTTAAAACCCGCCTTTCATAATATTAATTTTGCTGCTTTGTAGGTCGGATTAGCCAAAGGCGTAATCCGACAATACATTCGCATAATGGTAATACTTTAATATCAAGTCCCGCTGTCGGATTACGCTACGCTAATCCGACCTACTGATAGCTACTCTTCCTCAGTCTGAATGTTCGTCAAATCCAGAAATAATTCCTTGCGGTTTAACGGCGTCGCTTTGGGCAAAAACGGATTATCAATCCGAAACGCGCGGCGCTTGCTCAAGTTGGCTTTGGTTAATGCTTCCTTCACTTCCGGGCTGGCAAAGAAATAGCGATCAAAAGTACCGTCGGCAATGGCGGCTTCCAGGCCGTTTTCCAGATCTGTGGCTAGTTCCGGGTCTTCCGGGCTGACGAAAAAATACGTGGGCAACGGATAAATAATGACAAGATTTTTTTCAACTGTTAAAGGCAAATCGGGGAACGCCGATAACTCCGTCCAGACTTCGTTGGCACCGCGCGGAAACGCATCGAAGCGGCCACCGTCGAGCATGTAATACAAGCTGGGTTTTTTGGTGGCTTTTATCACAGTGAAGCCGGCCTGTTCCAAAATTGCGGCGTCTTGCCAGCTGCGCCCCTGGCCAAACGTAATCTTGCGCAGGTCATCCAGGGTTTTAACCTGATCGAAGCGCGCCTGATCGCCTTCGCGAATAAATAACAACCGGTGGTTCATTAGTCCGCGATAGGCATCGATGCGAATGGGGATAAAGTCTTTTTCCATTTGCTCGGACGTGCCGCCCCACATGACCGAAACGCTACCATTCTTTACTGATTCCATCAGGCGCGGGCGCGAATAGACCTCGCTCGTGCTGTGATAAACATAATCCTTGCCGCTGTAGCCCAAGGCCAACTTAAGCAAACCGTTCATATAATCGGTTTGCACATTGGATTTCATATTGATGGTGATGGCTTTTTCTTGCGCGCTTGCAGAGAAGGGCACAACACCCAAGAAAATACTCATGCATAGGCTAAGCGCCAGACGCATTGCTCTGGAAGGAAAAATCATGCTGGTTTCCTGTGGTTGATTCGGGAATCTACGTCCCGTTATTGGGTAACTCCAACGCCGCATTCTTGTTATCCGTCTCCCTGGATGAGTGCCGATGCGCCGATAACTAATGAATTTACTTTAGCACAGGATTTCCGAGAGGAGAGGTTGTAAATTCAGGTCGTCTGACCCGAGCTGCACTGCCAGATCATATTGATAAATTCCTGCTGCTCGGGATGCTCAATCAGGGTGTGGTTCAGGGCTTCGATCTGGCCCTGGTTCCAGGTGACATCGTGGCGGGTAAAGCGGGGAAGCTCACCGTCTTGACCGGCGAGGGTGATAAACACGGTTTGCTCGGGTGCAACGGCAAGTGTGTTGATCAATTGGGTAATAACACCTTGGGCCGTCGACAGTTGGCTAAAGCAGGCGGTAGCAGCGGGTCCGCCAAGAAAGACGTAATCGAAGCCCAGTAGCTGGCTGACGCTGATCTCAAACATGCTGAGGTCGATAGCCGATGGTGTGGCGGGGTTGCTCTGGGCAGGCGGTACGGCAGTTCTGGCGGTTGAACTTGTCGGCATCCTCGGCTCCTGTTGGTTTTTTTGAAAGATCCCGAAGGGGAGGCCAGACGCTGCTGGCGTTGCTCGTTATTCTGATGCTGACGGGGCAGCCTTGAAAATCTAGCAGTCATATCGGTTAAACGCCAACAATCCTTGGTTGTAGATGCGGTTAAAAATCACAAAATGGGATCTAAGTCTGGTTGGGTGTTTCTTAACCCGTTTGGCGTTAGGTGACTTGTTCCGAAAACGCATAACAAATTGGCAGGAAAGCCAATTTGCACAGCGAAGCTGCCCGTAGGGTGAGCCACAGGGATGTGGCGAATGAATCGTCCCTGTAGCTCCCTCAATTCATCCTTGAATTGAGGGTTTCGGAACAAGTCACCTAACGCCAAACTCCGCATCGAGAGCTCTTCGAGATACTGTCTCCGCATTTCGTTATTTTCTGTCCAATTGGTCAAATATTTGCATACCGCTTGGGTGCTGTACTGGCAGTGCGAATTTTTAATCTATCGATAGCAGAGGTAAGTTGTGTTGAATTCAATCAGTAAAACCTTTTTGCTGGTGTTGGGCCTGTTGCTCAGCATCGGCGTAAGTGCCGCGATTCCTGTGAAAGTGGTGGTGGTGAGTATGTTTGAAACCGGTGAGGTGACCGGGGATCAGGCGGGTGAGTATCAGTTGTGGATTGAGCGGCAAAAGCTCGACAAGGTATTTCCGTTTCCACTGGGGGTTTACGATTTGCACATGAATGAGGCAGGTGTGCTCGCAATGTGCACTGGCGGTGGTGTGACCAATGCTACGGCCTCGGTGATGGCCTTGGGGCTGGATCCGCGTTTTGATCTTTCCAACGCGTATTGGGTGATCGCCGGTATTGGTGGTGGTGATCCGTTGGATGTGTCGCTAGGTACGGGTGTGTGGGCGAAGCATGTGGTGGATGGTGATTTGCTTTATGAAATTGATGGCCGCGAGATTCCCAAAGAATGGAAGTACGGTTTGATTCCGTTGGGCGCAAAAGAGCCGAATCAGGAAGCGACGGGTTGGACCGTGGACACAATTGTTTACCATCTGAATCCGCAGTTGGTGGATTGGGCCTATCAACTTACGAAAGATCATCCTGTTGCGGATACACCGGCGATGAAAAGTTTCCGTGCGCAATACAAAGGCTTTGAGCAGGCATTGCGCCCGCCGTTTGTCACCATCGGCGATACTATCGGCTCCAGCACTTATTGGCATGGTGAGTTGCTCAACAACTGGGCCAATGACTGGATGCATTTGCACGCGGGTAAAGACAGTAATTTTATGACCACGAATATGGAAGACAATGGCTCGCTGACGGCATTGCATCGCTTGGCTAAAACCGGTTTGGTGGATACACAGCGGGTGTTGGTGTTGCGCACGGTCAGTAATTATAGTTTTCCGCCGCCGGGTAAAACGGCGGCGTGGAGTACGACGGCGCCGTATCCGGATAAAGGTATGCCTGCGATTGAGGCGGCTTATGGTTTGGGTAATCGGGTGGTGCAGGCGTTGTTGAGCGATTGGGATAAATATAAAACGACGATTCCGGGTGGAAAGTGAGTATCGATATCTAATAGGTCACTTCGTAGCTCGTTTGGCATTAGGCCGTTTGGTTTCGAAACCAAACGGCCTAATGCCAAACTCGAATTGTGTGAGCTTCAAGTGTGTTGAAGAAAATCATATTCACTAAATTTCTCAACGGAAAAATTATGAAGCAAAACTGGATAATGTATTGTTTGTTTTTACTCAGCTGTTTTTCTCCCTTGTCGCAAGCCAAACCCATCATCTTTGATAACGACATGGCCATCGATGATTGGGCGGCGTTGTTGTATTTGTTGCATCATCCCGAGGCGGATGTGATTGCGGTTACTATTTCTGCCAGCGGTGAAACCCGGTGTAAGCCGGGGATTGCTAACACGCTTTCGCTGTTGGATCTTCCGGGTGATGTTACGCGGGATATTCCGGTGGCTTGCGGTGATGATTGGCCGCTGGATGGGTATTTTGTCTTTCCCGAAGCCTGGCGAATGGATTCGGATACGCTGTCGGGTGTGCCGGTAAAGAAAAGCCGACGGACAGCTTCCAAAGGGCACGCGGTTGAGGTAATTCATAAGGCGCTGCAAGAATCTACCAAACCGGTAACGCTGATCGCCACCGGGCCCCTGACGAATATTGCGCAGTGGCTGGAGCGTTATCCGGAGGATAGGGCGCGTGTTGAGCAGCTTGTCATTATGGGGGGTAATCTTGATGTACCGGGCAATATCATCGTGCCGAATTTTACCGATGGCCATCCAAACACGACGGCAGAGTGGAATATCTTTATTGATCCACTGGCGGCTGACAAGGTGTTGCAGTCCGGGCTGCCGATTATTCTGGTGGGGTTGGATGTAACCAATTCTGTTCGTGTTACACAGCAGGTTGCCAAAGATTTCAAGCAGGCAGCGAATACCCCGTCAGCAAAATTCTGGGATCAGGTACTGGATAAAAATGATTGGTTTATTGCGTCTGGCGAATATTATTTTTGGGATACGCTTGCGGTAATGATCGCACTGGATAACAGCCTGTGTGAGGGAGACAGGCAAGCGTTGAAGGTTGTTTACCAGACGACGGATAAGCCCTGGAAACAAACGACTGATATGGGCATGCCGGACAAACGATGGGATGGCAAAGAGCGTTCACATCTGGATGCCAGGACGGCTGGCTCATTGATAAAGGATGATCGGTACCCGCCCGGTAAAGTGTGTCGTAAGACTCGCCCGGAAGTGATCTTCCGCGGGTTTCGCGAAGTCATCAATCAGTAAGGGAACATCACGCGCGCATTAAGTAGTGAATGCTGAATAACGCGTTGTGATCTGTCCAGGCTTTGATGTGGTTAAAGCCGCAGGCAATGCCCAGTTTGGCCACATCTTCAATGGTGTATTTATAGGAATTTTCAGTGTGGATCGTCTCACCGCATTTAAAATGGAAGCGGTGGCCGGCAATATGCACTGTCTGGTTTTTTAAACTGACCAGGTGCATCTCAATGCGCGACAGCTCCATGTTGAAAAAAGCATAGTGTTCGAATTGATGGCGGTCAAAATCAGCACCGAGTTCGTTATTGATGCGGCGTAACAGATTGAGGTTGAAATCCGCAGTGACGCCCTCTTTATCGTTGTAGGCTTCATGCAACCGGTTGGGGGACTTCAACAGATCCACGCCCAGGAGTAAACCGTCACCCGGTTTTAACAGGGCATTGATGCGACCAAGGAATGCCTGTGCTTCATCGGGGCTGAAATTGCTGATGGTGGAGCCGGGAAAAAATACTACGCGGTGGTTTATCCGGTCTGAGGCGACGACTTCCGGTAGCCGGATATGGCTCATGTAATCCCCCACCACCGGATGAATGATGATCTGCGGAAATTCACGTTTTAATTGACTGGTTGAGCGCAACAATATTTCCGCAGAGATATCGATGGGGGTATAGGACTTGGGATTATCCAGTGCAGCCAGCAGGTGACGAATCTTGCGGCCTTCGCCGCTACCGTATTCAATAATGTTGGCGTTGCGCCCAACCAGGCGGGCGATGTCCGGCAGTATTTCATCCAGCAGGGTCAATTCAGTGCTGGTAATGTAATACTCTTCGGTTTTACAAATCTCGGTAAATAAAATAGAGCCGCGCTCATCATAAAAATATTTGCAGGGCAAGGATTTTGGAGATTGGCTCAAGCCGTGAATAACGTCCTGTAAAAATTGCGTTTCCCGGAAGTAAGCGGCACCTTCTGTTATCTTTTCAGCATTAATCGAGTTCATCAGCGAGCCTCACT
Organism: Cellvibrio sp. ARAG 10.3; assembly: GCF_051846955.1. Lineage (NCBI taxonomy): Bacteria > Pseudomonadati > Pseudomonadota > Gammaproteobacteria > Cellvibrionales > Cellvibrionaceae > Cellvibrio > Cellvibrio sp. ARAG 10.3. The sequence goes on along the minus strand of NZ_JBPYCU010000010.1, from coordinate 60,509 downwards.
CCAGAAAATTGCCAACTGGCGTTAACAGGAAAAAAATTACGGTAGCTGGCTCGGATATGCCCGGCCGGCGTCGCACAGGAACCGCCGCGCAACACCCACTGGTTCACCATAAATTTGCCATTGTATTCACCGACGGCGCCGGCGGCTGGGCGATAACCGGGGTAGGGCAGGTAAGCGCTTTGCGTCCACTCCCAGACATCGCCGAACATCTGCTGCAGGCCCGGTTGTCGTTCTGCTGCTTGTGGATGAAGGCGGGTCGGATTCAGGAAATGGCTATTGTTGCTGGCAGTCGTTGATGCAATTTCCCATTCATATTCGGTGGGCAAACGTTTACCGGACCAGGCAGCAAAGGCATTTGCTTCAAAATAATTCACATGACAAACAGGCTCATCCAGGCGCAGCGGTTGCAAACCACCCAGGGTGTAAACGTGCCAGGCGCCGTCCAGCCAGTGCCAATACAAGGGCGCTGTTGCGCGCGTCTCATTCACCCATGTCCAGCCCTCGGACAACCAAAGCGTCGCTCGCTGGTAACCTTTATCTTCTATAAATGCCAGATACTCGCCGTTAGTTACGCAGCGGTTCGCCAACCGAAAACCGTTGATGTGAGTCAGGTGACGCGGCATCTCATTATCAAAACAAAATCCTGTATCGCACCCGACCCGAAATTCGCCCTCAGGAAAATCCTGCCATTGCATGCCGACGGCGGCGGTGGGTGTATCCGGATGCGCAACGGGGATGATGGCGGGAAACAGGGGATGAAATGACAGCGCATGCTTGATGTCGGTGACGATAAGTTCCTGGTGTTGTTGTTCGTGGTGAATGCCCAACTCAACCAGCGCCAATTCGTCGGATGTGAAATCATTCCAGAGATGCTGGAGCTTTTCTTCAACAGCGAAACGATAACTCCAGACCTCGTCGAGACTGGGTCGTGCAATTAAACCGCGCTGCGCCCGACGAAATTGCGGACCTACACCGTTGTAATAAGAATTAAATAAATAGGAAAAGTAATCAGGAAATTCAGCGCTGGCGTTACGGGGTTTTAGAATAAATGTATCGAAAAACCAGGAGGTATGTGCCAGATGCCATTTGGTGGGGCTCGCATCTGGCATGGATTGCAGCATGTGTTCATCTGTTGTCAACATATTTGACAGATGTTCACTGAGTTGCCGGGTGCGCGCAAAATTCTCGCGCAGTTGTTTAACATCCATTTCCATCATTACGTTATCCCACATAGTCAGGCGCAGGGGACGTAATGTCATCAATAATTATCGTACTTGTGATGAGCCCTTCGTCCAATCAGCCGTAGCAATTTTTCTTTACTTTACGGTTGGCCATGGAGGGCGACTGTGCGAACCCCAACATAAGCGGAGATTCGTCGGGAAACTCAGCCATTCAACTCGCGGGTCAGATGTTGGGCGGCAAGCGAGTGGCGAGCGATAATTTCCTGGATATCATACTCAACGAGCATGCCGTGTTTGACTTTCCATTGACCGCCCACCATCACGTAATCGGCGCGCTGGGCTCCGCACAGGACCAGTGCTGCAACGGCATCGCCATAGCCGGAAAACCGTGGCTCATCCAGGCGAAATAAAGCGAGATCAGCTTGCTTGCCTGCGCCGATTTCGCCCAGCTCGTTTCGATGCAATAGTCTCGCGCTACCTTGCGTGGCCATCGACAGCGCATCGAGATGGGAAAACTGTGCAGCGCCGTAACGCAGTTTTTGCAGCAACATGGCTTGACGGACTTCCTGCATCATGTTTGATCCGTCGTTGGATGCAGAGCCATCGACACCGAGACCAACCGGTGCCCCGGCACGCTGTAAATCCAGCGTGCGACACATGCCGGACGCTAACAACATATTGGACGAGGGGCAATGACAAATACCGGTACATGCATGGCCCAGGCGTTGAACTTCGTCATCATTAAAATGAATGCCATGAGCCAACCAGACGCGATTGTGCAGCCAGCCCACATCCTCAAGGTAATCCACTGGCCGCTGCCCAAATTTTTTCAGGCAAAAGATATTTTCATCTTCGGTTTCACCGAGATGCGTATGCAGCAAGACATCGTTTTGTTGCGCAAGTCGGGCCGTCTCGCGCATCAGGTCCGGTGTAACAGAAAAAGGCGAGCAGGGTGCAAGTGCAATCTGGCACAGGGAGTCTTCAGCGGGATCGTGATACGTTCTGATGAGGCGCGCACTCTCGGATAAAATGCGCGCATCGGTTTCCACCACAGAATCCGGTGGCAGGCCGCCGGCGGATTGGCCGAGGCTCATAGAGCCCCGGGTCAAGGTGACGCGACTACCGATTGCGCTGGCGGCAGCAACCTGTACATCAATTGCATGGGGCATGATGCTGCTGAATACATAATGATGATCCGCTGCGGTGGTGCAACCGGACAATAATAATTCACTGAGCGCCAATTGCGTGGAGGCAAAAATAGCCTCGTCATCAAGGTTTGCCCACACCGGGTAGAGCGCTTGCAGCCAGGGAAACAATTCTTTATTTAATGCTGCTGGCAAAGCACGCGTTAACGTCTGGTAAAAATGATGATGGCAATTAATCAGGCCAGGCAATACCACATGATTGGACGCATCAAAGCTGTGTTGATACGTTGTTTGCGGTGTTTGGCCACGGGCAACCAGTTCAATAATCCGGTTGCCGCGAATCACTATACCGTTGCTGGCATCCTGCGTATTGCCGGTCCAACAGGCGAGCGGATTTTTAATCCAGGTGGCATCGGTTGCGATGCCAGGGTCAGGGCGGGTTGTCATGGATGCGCGTCGCTTATGGCAGGTGCGCGCGCCGGTGGCTCCAGGCCGCAACCCTTGAGGATAATGTCGCTGAGAAAATTGGAGATATCGCGCACCATATCCGGCTCGTATTCGGCGCGGTTCATGATGGTGAGTACTTGCACATCGAAGTCGGCATAATGTTGCGTAGACGACCAGATTAAAAAAATCAGCTGCACCGGATCAACCCTGGCCATGCGCCCCTGTTCAATCCAGCTCTCGATAATCCGCGCTTTGGTGCGTACCCATTGGCGCATCTCGGTGCGGATGTAGTCTTTTAAATGGGGCGCGCCCTGAATCATCTCCATGGCAAATAACTTTGACGCGCGTGGGTGAGTATAAGATAGCTCCACTTTTTTGCGGATAAATTCATCGAGTACGACAGCGGGATCATCATCTTCTTTGATGTTATCAAAAAAATCGTTCCATAAATGAATGAGATTATCCAGTACGGCAATATATAAATTGGATTTGCTTTTGAAATAATAATGCACGTTCGCTTTTGGGATAGCGGCGCGATCCGCTATCGCCTGAATACTGGTGCCGCGGTAACCGTTCTGGACAAATTCTTCTTCTGCCGCATTGATGATATTCGTCAGGTTGCGGTCACGGATCTTGCCCGGTTTATATTTACCGGTCGGGGTTTCGGTAGGGTCAAAGTCCAGGGCTTTTTCCAAAATCTTGTTGGCCATCGTTATTGTGTCTCGCTGATATGTTAGTGTGTCCTTTCTGCTTGACGGGTAATTCCCCGTCAAGCATCGCGATAAATACTACCGGGGTATTTTGCCTTCAATGCCTTTCACATACCAGTTTTGCTTGTGCAATTCTTCATCATTCAGAAACTTGCCTTCAGCCACCACGAGTTCACCGGCCTGGTTATAGATTGGCCCCTGATACACATCGCGCTCCCCGGCGATAATCTCGGCCTTATACTGTTGGACTTTATCCGCAACTGCCTGCGGCACAACAGGATTGATTGGCGAGATATCCACCACGCCTTCTTTTAAACCGTGCCAGATCGATTCTGATTTCCAGGTGCCATCCAGCATCGCCTGAATCTTGGCCCGGTAAATACTTTCCCAATGTTGGGTAGAGGACGTCAGATGGACTTTAGGACCATACGCCGTCATATCGGAATTAAAACCCACGGCATACACATTCTTCGCTGCTGCGGCCTGCACCACGGCGGCAGAATCAGTGTGCATCGTCAACACATCGGCACCTTGCAAGATCAAACTTTCCGCCGCTTCACGCTCCTTTGCAGGATCATGCCAGGTATTCACCCACACCACTTTCATTTTAATATCCGGATTCATTTGTTGGGCGCCGAGCATAAAGGAATTGATTCCGCGAATGACTTCAGGAATCGGAAAGGCGCCGACATAACCGATCACGCCATCCTTACTCATGGCGCCAGCCACCATACCGGCGAGGTAGCGACCCTGGTAGTCCCGCGCTTGGTAATTGCCGACATTGGGTGCCGTTTTATAACCGGTGGCGTGTTCAAATTTTACCTTGGGAAACATTTTTCCCACTTTGATGGTGGGGTTCATGTAGCCGAATGAGGTGGTAAAAATAAGGTCGTAACCGCGCGAGGCCATGTTGCGAATCACCCGCTCGGCATCGGCACCTTCGGCGACGCTTTCGACATAGGAGGTTTCAATTTTATCGCCGAATTCGCTGGCAACAATTTTACGTGCTTCGTCGTGCATGTAGGTCCATCCGGCGTCGCCGATGGGGCTGACATAGACGAAGCCGACTTTGAGTGGTTCGGCGGAGAGGGTGGTGCTCCAGCTGATCAGTGTGGCGGTTGCCAATCCCAACAGGTGACGTAGTTTCATTTTTTTTCCTCAACTTTATTGCAATGAGTATTTACTTGTTTCGGGGTTGGGCCTGAGTCCGGTGTTGGTGTCGGAGACACGCCGTGAATACATCCCTGTAGGCTCATCACCCGCATCCATGCGGGCGATGGTCTCCGACACCAACACCGGACTCATACCTGCGAGTTCAGTGGTATATTTAAACTGCTTTAAAAGCACAAAAAATAGCAGCTAAAATTAATGTGCATTGCTTTTCATTTTTTTGTAAACCAGGCTATGAAACATTAGCAGCGAAAGATCCTGAGCAATTAAATTCATTCTGCTTTTTAACCATTCGAAAAAAACACAACTGGTCAAAGGGAATTGGGTAAAGGTTTGTGAGGCTGTCGCCGGCATGGATGCCGGCGCCAAGCCTACAAGGATGTATTCACGGCGTGTCTCACAAACCTTTACCCAATTACCACTCCAATCTCAATTAAGAAAAAAATACCTAACCGGATAATAAAACTACCTAACCGGATAATAAGGCCGCCCCAAAGAGCGAGGCGCAACCACCCCCTGCCCATGTTTACGCCGCATCATCATCACCAACACCACAATCGTCACCACATACGGCAACATCGCCAGTAAATTCGGCGAAATCTCATAACCGTAACCCTGCAACAACAAGTGCAGAATACTCGCAAACCCAAACAACCAGGCGCCTAACAAAACCCGCTCGGTTCGCCAGCTTGCAAATACGACCAATGCAAGCGCAATCCACCCGCGCCCCGCTGCAATACCTTCGGACCACATCGGCGTGTACACCAACGATAAATACGCCCCCGCCAGGCCAGCCATGGCGCCGCCGAATACGACGGCGCTGTAGCGCACGAGTAGGACTTTGTAACCCAAGGCATGAGCGACCTCCGGATTTTCACCTACGGCGCGGATGATTAAGCCCAGGCGGGTGTAGCGCATTACATAGAAAATGGCGGCGAATAAAATAAACGAGAGATACACCAACACATCCTGTGCAAACAGGGCTTTACCGATAAGAGGCAAATGCGTTAACCAGGGAATAGTTACCGGCGCTAAACCCGTCAGAGATTGGCCGACATAACCTGCACCAAGGAAAGCGCTTAATCCGGTACCGAAGATGGTTAAGGCCAAACCGGTGGCTACCTGATTGGAGATCAATGTCAACGCGATAAACGCAAAAATGAGTGAGACCAGCGCGCCGGCCACGACGCCAGCCGCAACGCCCCAGCCGAGGTTGCCAGCAGCGTAGGCGGCGATAAAGGCGCAGGCGGCGCCGACGAGGATCATGCCTTCCTGGCCTAAATTTAAAACACCGGCGCGTTCGGATACCATCGCGCCCAAGGCGACGAGTAATAAAGGCGTGCCGGTACGCACCATCGCGAAGAGAATATTTTCGATCAACAATAAATCCATAGAAATTACAACCTATTCGTTCGTGGTTGCCGGTGTGCTGGAAAAATGGCGTGAGTTGCTGTTCCATATCACGCGATAACTGATTAATAAATCGCAGGCCAATAGATAAAATAACAACATGCCCTGAAATAAACCGGTGATGGATTTTGGTAAACCCAATTCAATTTGTGCCATCTCGCCGCCCAGGTAGGTGAGGCCCAACAGCATGCTGGCGAGTAAAATACCCAGCGGGTGCATGCGGCCCATAAACACGACGATAATGGCTGCATAACCGTAGCCCAGTGAGAGTGTCGGAATGAGCTGCCCGACCGGGCCGTTGACTTCGGAGGTGGCGGCCATGCCGGCCATGGCACCACTAAATAACAATAGCAGCCAGATTAACGCCTTACTGTTGAAGCCAGCAAAGCTTGCGGCAGTGCGATTTTCGCCCATGACGCGCAATTGGAAACCCAGCAGCGTGCGCGACAATATGACCCAGATGACAACCAGCATCAGCAGCGCAATAAATAATGCGACGCTGATTCGGTATCCCTCAAACACGATCGGCAATAACGTCTGCGGTGCAAAAAGGGCGGACTCGGGAAAATTAAAACCGTCGGGATCTTTAAGCGGACCGTGCACGCCCCACAACAACAAGTTGACGGCAATGTAATTGAGCATGATGGTCGTGAGGATTTCATTGGCGTGAAAGCGCGTAAGCAACAAGGCGGCAATGGCGGCCCACAACAGACCGGCCAGGGCGCCGCTGATGATGACCACCGGCAGGACCCAGAAACCTTCACTGTCTGCCAGTTGCAGGGAAACTGCCCCACCGATCAGCGCGCCGAAGACAAATTGTCCTTCCGCGCCAATGTTCCAGATCTTGGCTTTGAAACACAGCGTTAAACCAATGGCGCAGAGTAATAACGGCGTGACTTTAACGGCCAGCTCAGACACACCATACAGGTCACTGACCGGCGCAATAAAAAATGTGTACAGGCTGAGTAACGGCGGGCGGCCGAGTAATGCAAACAATAAGGCGCCGGATAACAGTGTCAGTACCAGTGCCAGTAGTGGCGAAAGGTACAGCATGGAACGCGAATCTTGCAGGCGTTTTTCAATGTGCACAGGTTGCTTCCTCCTGAAAATTCCCGGTCATCCATTGGCCGAGGCGCTCCAGTGGCACGTCCTGCTTTTTGTGCACCGGTGATAATCTGCCGCCGCAAATAGCACCGAGGCGATCAGCGAGTAAATACAACTCATCCAGGTCCTCGGTAATCACCAGGATGGCAGCGCCGGCATCGCGCAATTGAATTAACTGTTGGTGGATAAGATTGGCCGCGCCGACATCAACACCCCAGGTAGGATGAAAGCAAATCAACAATTTCGGATTCTGCATAATCTCCCGGCCGATAATAAATTTTTGCAGATTACCGCCGGACAGGCTACCGGCGCTGCTGTCTATGCCGCTGGCTTTTACCTTGTAGCGCGCAATGATGTCTGTCGCGCGCGCGCGAAGGGTTTGCCAATTGATCCAGCCTTTTTTAACGCCGTGGGTCACGTAACCGGTCAATAAATTGTTTTCGGTCAAACTCATGGTTCCCACCGCGCCCCGTCCGATCCGGTCAGCCGGTACGGTACACATACCAAGGCGACGCCGTTGCTGCACCGTGAACGCCTGAATGGGTTGTTCCTGAAAAATTAACCGGCCGGCATCGGGAGCAAGCTCGCCATTGATCAGATCAACTAGTTCGTCCTGGCCATTTCCGGCAACGCCGGCAAGGCCGACAATTTCTCCGCTGTGCAACGACAGATTGATATCTTTCAGGTGAATGCCGAACGTGTCTTGCGGTTTCACATTAATGTCGTGCATCACCAGCGTGGGCGCGCCGGCTGTGCCCGGCGGCATGGCATCCTGTAATTCGAGTTCATCGCCTAACATCATTCGCGCCATGTCGCGGGCGGAGGTTTCCCGAGGGATGCAGGAGCCAGTCACTTTTCCGCCACGCAAGATTGTTGCGCGATCGCACAGCGCGTTAACTTCGTGCAATTTATGCGAAATAAACAGGATGCTGCACCCTTTATGCGCAAGCGTTTTAAGGACCACCATTAATTGTTCGACCTCCGGTGGCGTCAGCACAGCGGTCGGTTCATCGAGGATAAGTAATTGAATGTCCTGCAACAGGCAACGAATAATTTCCACGCGCTGTTGCTCCCCCACTGATAAGGTGTGCACGACCCGATCCGGGTGAATGGCCAAACCATATTCGTCTGCCACGGCGATAATGCGTTCGCGCAACGTCTTAAGGTTGCCGTATTCGGCCGGTGAGAGATACAAAGCGATATTTTCGGTAACGGTCAGGGTTTCAAAGAGTGAGAAATGTTGAAACACCATACCCATACCCAACTGGCGCGCGTGAGCCGGACCAGTAACAGACACCTCCTTATCATTCCATGTCATCTGGCCTGCGTCGGGCTTGACTACGCCATAGATAATCTTCATTAACGTGCTTTTGCCTGCACCGTTTTCGCCGAGCAGGGCGTGGATTTCCCCCGGCGCCACCCTCAGGCTCACGGCGTCATTAGCGATACAGCCTGGGTACACCTTGGTGACCGACATTAACTCAAGGCGTGTGTTGTTTTTCTCGGACATAAACCTGACTAACTGGACAAAAAAGATAGAAAAGGTACAGCAATATGCATGCCACAGTCTTCTGGTGGCCTACTTTGGAAAATTCTTCTATAAAAAATTGTCTATTTGGCCAGACTTTTGCTTTGCTTGAAGAGAGGCAGAATTTATTGGGCTAATCGTGGTAGACAGAACGGGGGAATCCTAGTGCAGTTTGTGTTGAACAATATCCCGGTCAAGGTGGAGTCGATTGCGCCGGATATGACGCTGCTACGCTACCTGCGTGGCCAGCAAAACCTGACCGGTACCAAAGAAGGCTGCGCCTCAGGGGATTGCGGTGCCTGTACCGTGTTGATTGGTAGTCAGGGCCCGACAGGTTGGGTATACCGCGCCATCAATAGCTGTATCTGCCCTTTGGGAAGCGTTGATAATCAGCGGGTTATCACCGTAGAGGGCTTGAATGATCAAGGCCAACTGCATCCTGTACAGCAGGCCATGGTTGACTGCCATGGGTCTCAATGCGGTTTTTGTACCCCCGGTTTTGTGATGTCCCTGGCGGCCCTGCATATGAACTCTGATGTAGCGGGAAGCGGGTCAATGGAAGAGCAGCGTCACGCGGTAATTGATGCAATTTCAGGCAACCTCTGTCGCTGTACCGGTTATCGGCCGATTATTGATGCCGGTTTGCATGCGTTTAAAAAACCTGCCCAAATGATCAATATTGTGCAGGAGTGGAGTGCTGATGCACCTTTAGCGGGCAATCCGGTGTTGGAAGAAACTGACTGTTTTTATGCGCAGCCAACCGATGAGGCAGGACTCCAGGCGCTGTTGCAGCAATACCCTGATGCCCACCTGATCGCCGGTGGCACTGATCTCATGCTGGAGGTGACTCAGTTCTACAAAACTCTGCCGCAACTCATCGATCTTAACCGGGTGTCCGGTTTACAGGCTGTGGAGATCCAGCGTGATGGTGTGCAGGACAATGCGGAAGCCTATGTCGAAATAGGTGCTGCCGTCACCTATACCCGGCTTGAGCGCGCGTTGAGCGATATCTCCCCCGCCTTTGTGCAATTTCTCGGTCGCCTGGGGTCGCGCCAGATTCGCAATCGCGGCACACTCGGCGGCAATATTTGCAATGCATCGCCCATTGCCGACACGCCACCTTTCCTGTTGGTGCTGGATGCAGAATTGCTTATTGGCAACGCCGCTGGAGAATATCGTCGTGAGCCGATCAGTCAGTTTTATCGTGCCTATAAACAAACCACGCTGGCCACCGGTGACTACCTCGCCAAAATTCGTATTAAACGTGAGGCGCTGGATTATCCCGTGAAACTTTACAAAATCAGTAAACGCTACGAAGACGATATTTCGGCGGTAATGGGTGCATTCCTGTTCGACGGCCAACAACAGCTGCGCATCGCATTTGGCGGCATGGCTGCAATTCCCCGGCGTGCACATGCCACAGAAAAATTTCTCCATCAAACGACCTGGCATCGCGACGGGCAGGTGTTGCCACACATACTTGATCAGGCCTGCGATGTGTTACGCAGTGAATTTTCGCCGATGAGCGATGTGCGTGCCTCCGCCGAATACCGTATGGCAATGGCGTGCAATCTACTGAAAAAAGCCTGCAATGAAATCATTGCGCAGTTAAATGGCCAGGTGGTAGCAGAGGGGGTGTTTGATCATGCGTAAATTGATTGAGACCCAGGTACAAACACAGGCGCTTCAAAGCCAGGCACATCAAAATCAGGCGCTTGAAATAAATGCCAGCCAATCAGGTGTCGGGCAATCGGTGGCCCATGAATCTGCGCGCAAGCACGTGAGCGGATCAGCAGAGTATGTCGATGATTTACCGCTGCTGCCGGGCACCGTTTTTATCGCCACCGGGCAATCCACCGTGCCCCATGCACGCATCAAACACATGGATTTGACGCAGGTAAAAAACTATTCCGGCGTGGTAGATGTCATCACGCAAGGGGATATTCCCGGTAAAGTGGATGTGGCGCCGGTGTACGGCGGCGATCCGTTGCTGGCGGGCGATATTGTAGAGTACATCGGCCAGCCGATATTTGCGGTAGCTGCCACCAGTTTTGAGGCGGCGCAACGGGCAGTGAATCAGGCCGTTATCGATTATGAAATCCTGCCCGCGCAACTTACGATAGACGATGCGCTTGCGGCACAAAGTTTTGTTCTGCCGCAGCACCGCTTATTGATGGGCGATCCTGATGCCGCAATTGAAAAAGCACCGCATCAACTCAGTGGCGAAATTTATGTGCGCGGCCAGGAACATTTTTATCTCGAAGGGCAAATCAGCGAAGCGCGATTAACGGAAGACGGCGGCATCCATGTTATCAGCTCCTCACAACATCCCTCGGAAATTCAGAAACTGGTTGCAGAGGTGTTAGCCATTCCTTTGCATCGTGTTGTGGCAGAAGTACGCCGCATGGGCGGTGGATTCGGTGGTAAAGAAAGTCAGGCCGCGCCCCTGGCTTGTATGGCGTCCGTCTTTGCCCAGCGGTTGAAACGCCCGGTGCGCTATCGTATGCCGCGTCGCGACGACATGGTACAAACCGGCAAGCGCCACGATTTTTTAAATCGTTGGCACGCCGGTTTCGATGACGACGGACGCTTGCTCGGCGTGAACATGGTGCTTGCGGGCAAATGCGGTTTTTCGCCGGATTTGTCGGAAGGTATTGTCGACCGCGCCATGTTTCATGCAGACAACGCTTATTTTTTATCTAACGCCAGCATCCTCGGGTTGCGCTGCAAAACCCACACGGTATCCAACACCGCCTTTCGCGGCTTCGGCGGGCCAAAAGGCATGATGGCGGTTGAAACCTTGATGGAAGATATTGCCCGTCAGCTCGGCAAGGACCCGTTGGATGTACGCAAGGCAAATCTCTATCAACCGGGGCGCGACGAAACGCCCTACGGACAAAAAGTTGAACAACACATGCTGCCGGTTTTGGTTGAACGCCTGGAGCAAAGCTCGCACTATCGCGAACGTCGCACCGCTATCACCGTGTTCAATAAAACCCATTCCACCCTGAAAAAAGGCATTGCCTTGACGCCGGTAAAATTCGGCATTTCCTTTACCGCCAAGCACCTGAATCAAGCGGGCGCTTTGCTGCACATCTATACCGACGGCACTCTGCTGATCAATCACGGCGGAACCGAGATGGGGCAGGGGCTATACACCAAAATCCAACAAATTGTGGCCAGCGCGTTCGGTGTGTCTGTTGAGCGTGTGATGGTCACCTCAACACGCACAGATAAAGTCCCCAATACATCACCCACTGCCGCATCCTCCGGCACCGACTTGAATGGTATGGCAGCGAAAGACGCCTGCGATAAAGTAAAAGCGGATTTAATCAATTTCGCTATCGAACATTTCGACACAGCTGCAGAGCGTATTCGGTTTATCAATAATCAAGTGCTGGTGGATAACGACGTCTACAGCTTTGAAGCATTTATCAAACTCGCCTATTTAAATCGTATCCCATTATTTGCAACCGGTTATTACCGTACCCCCAAGATTTTTTACAACCGCGACACCGCAAAAGGGCAGCCGTTTTTATACTTCGCTAACGGTGCGGCAGTGAGTGAAGTCACAATTGATACCATGACTGGCGAGTATCGCGTGAACCGTGTGGACATCCTCCACGATGTGGGTCGCTCGTTGAATCCGGCGATTGACATCGGGCAAATCGAAGGCGGTTTCATCCAGGGAATGGGTTGGCTGACGACGGAAGAATTATTGTGGGACGACACCGGAAGAATCATTTCCAACAGTCCGGCAAATTATAAAATTCCGACGGCTTTTGATGTACCGCCGGTATTTAATGTGGCGTTGTACGACGAAGCTAACAATGAAAATACGATCCACCTGTCGAAGGCAGTGGGTGAGCCGCCGTTGATGTTGGCGATTTCGGTGTGGGCGGCGTTGCGGGATGCGTGTTCGAGTGTGGCGGGGTATCGGTTTAGTCCGCGGTTGGATACGCCGGCGACACCTGAGAGGGTATTTTGGGCCGTTCGGGAATGTGAGCGGTTTAATTCTGAGAAAGGTTTTTCTTAGATTATTTGAATAATGTTTATTCGATGGCACTGGCATGGGTTGTGGAGTAGTTAGCGAGACCATCGCCCGCATGGACGACCCACATGGATGTGGGAAGTGTCCCGAAGCGTCGGGAGCGCGTAGGGGCCGGGTTCACGGCGAGTCTCGCTAACTACTCCACAATTCATGCTGTCTGAGCGAAGGTATTTATCTATAAACGGATGGAGAGTCGCATGGTGATCTTGCTTCTGAGACACGCCGTGAATACATCCTTGTAGGCTCAACACCCGCATCCGTGCGGGTGATGGTCTCAGAAGCAAGATCACCATGCTCTTTGAACGTTGTGCGTGTTGATAGAGATTAAAAAGCAAAAGCAAAAGCAAAAAGCTGAAATTATTTATGCATGAGAAACAGCATATGAAACATCTCAATTGGTCATCAGCGATTCAACATTGCCAGCAAGCCGGCCGTGGTTACGTAATTGCCACTATTATCAACACCCAGGGTTCTACCCCGCGCGATGGTGGTAGCAAGATGGTGGTGGATGCTGAGCGGAGTTATGACACTATCGGTGGTGGACAGTTGGAATTTTTGATTGTGCAGCAGGCGCGCGAGTTGTTGGAAAAAAATCAATCGTGTCAGGTACTCAGACCGTTTCCGTTAGCGGCAGAGGCGGCGCAATGTTGCGGCGGTCATGTAACGGTGATGCTGGAGTGTTTTGCGGCGCGTGATTGGCAGGTTGTGCTGTTTGGCGCGGGACATGTGAGTCAGGCGTTGGTGGCGATCCTGGCGGGGTTGCCGTGTCAGGTGAGGATCGTTGATAGCCGTGCGGATCAGCTGGTTATGCCCTTGCCGGTTAATTGTCGCTTTGAGGTGTTTGCGAATCCGGTGGAGGCGGTTGCGTCTTTGGCTGATAACGCGTGGGTTGTGGTGTTTACGCATGATCATGGTTTGGATTTCCAATTGTGCAGTGAGTTGTTGCGTCAGGATCGTTGGCGCTATGTGGGGTTGATTGGTTCGGCGACCAAGGCGCTGCGGTTTCGTAAGCGCCTGGCGGATGCCGGGTTTGATGAGGTTGTTATCCGGCAGATTTACAGTCCCATCGGTTTGCCGGAGGTGAAAGGCAAATTGCCGATGGAGGTGGCGGTGTCGATTGCGGCACAGTTGCAGGCGTTGTATTACCAGCATCAGCCGGCAACAACAGGCCGTTCTACGTCCTGGCGCGAGATCAAGAATATTCTTCAGCAACCGGGGCAGGCGATTCACAGTGAGAGCGAATAATGAATCTGGATCAATTTAATCAGTTGCCCAAAGCCGAGGCTGTTGCACAGTTGTATACCTGTTGTCATTGCCGGAACTGGGCGCAACGGGTGGCAGCCTTGCGTCCGTTTGACAGCAGGGAACAGTTGTTGCGTGCGGCGGATGATGTGTGGCGCGACGCGGATGAAGAGGAAATCCTGGAGGCGTTTAAAGGCCACGCACGTATCGGTGATATTGAGTTGTTGCGTTCGCGTTACGCGGGGCGCGCGACGGCGGAGCAAGGGCAGGTGGTGAATGCCAGTGAGTCGGTTTTGCGCGAGCTTTACGCATTGAATATCGAGTATGAGCAACGTTACGGTTTTATTTTTATTGTTTGTGCTACCGGGAAATCAGCCGAGGACATGCTAGGGTTATTGAAAGCGCGGATTGACAACGGCCGGGTTATTGAGCTGATGAACGGTGCACATGAACAGGCGGCTATCACCCGCTTGCGACTTGAACAATTACTGCAGTGAGACGTTATGAATAAACCTCCGATTACGACACACATTCTCAATCTGGAAACAGGCAAGCCGGCGGCTGAGGTAGGAGTAACACTGTACGAGCCGGATTCTGCTGCACCACTAGCCAGTGCAAAGACAGACACCGATGGCCGGGTATTGCAATGGGATAACGCATTTATGTTAACAACGGGGTTTTATCGCTTGCACTTTGCGGTGGGTGACTGGTTTGCCAAACGCGGGCAAGGTTGTTTTTATCCGGAAATTCTTATTACCTTTCATGTGGCCGATGTTGATCAGCATTACCATGTTCCGCTGTTATTGAATGCCTTTGGTTATTCAACCTATCGCGGTAGTTGAGTTGGGCGTTGTTAAGGGCTTCTATGAGTTCACAGGATATCAGCGCGTTTCGCGCGCGAATTTTACACTTTACTGATGTGCCAGATCCCGCTACCGGCCGGGGTGTTGATTATTATGAAGATGGTGTACTGCTGGTTGAGCATGGACGGGTAAAGTCTATTGCCAGTGTGGAAACCATGATCGAACAGGGCTTCGATCTGGCGCAATGCCAATATTTTCCCGAGCATTTATTGATGCCCGGTTTTATTGACAGCCATATTCATTATGCCCAAACGGACGTGATTGCTTCTTACGGTGAACAACTGCTGGATTGGCTCAATGATTACACCTTTCCTACCGAGCTGCAGTTTGCCGATAAAGGATTTGCTGCGCAGGCGGCGGATCAGTTTCTAAAGTTATTGCTGGAAAACGGCACCACCAGTGCCATGGTATATACCACTGTCTTTGCCCAATCAACAGAAGCGTTTTTTAAAGCAGCGGCCAAACGCAATCTGCGCATGATAGCCGGCAAGGTGATGATGGATCGCAACGCCCCCGAAACATTATTGGATACACCGGAAACCAGTGAACGCGATTGCCGCGCCTTGATTGAAGGCTGGCATCACACCAAACGTTTGCATTACGCCTTGACCCCGCGGTTTGCGCCTACCAGTTCACCGGTGCAATTGAAGATTACCGGCCAGTTGTATCGCGATTATCCCGGCCTGTATATGCAAACTCATTTGTCGGAAAATCCGCAGGAAATTGCCTGGGTAAAATCCCTCTATCCGGATGCAACGGATTATCTGGATGTTTATGATCGGTTTGGTTTGCTCGGCCAGCGCAGTATCTTTGGCCACGGCCTGCATTTAAGTGATCGCGAGGTAGCGCGCCTGGCGCAAACCCAATCCGGTATCGCCTTTTGCCCCACCTCTAATTTATTTCTCGGCAGTGGATTGTTGGACGTCCAACGTCTTGAGGATGCCGGTGTGCGTTTAAGTATCGCGACAGATGTCGGCGGTGGAACCAGCTTTTCCCTGTTGCGCACCCTTGCAGAAGCCTACAAGGTGCTGCAACTGCAAGGGCAGAATTTACATCCATTAAAAGGGCTTTATATGGCGACTCTGGGTAATGCCCGCGCGTTGCAACTGGACGCGTATGTTGGCAACTTCGCGCCGGGTAAAGAAGCAGATTTTATCTTGCTCGATCTGGCGCCCACCTTGTTACAACAAAATCGCCAACAAAAAACAACAGATTTGAATGAAACCCTGTTTGCACTAATGATGCTGGGCGACGAGCAAAATATTGCCCGCACCTATGTGATGGGTAAACTGGCGTTTCGTCGTTCGTCTCGCGCTCAGGGAGATCTCCAATGGATGGAATGATACTGGAGTGGCTGAACCTGGCGTTTCGCTGGTTTCATGTGGTGGCAGGTATTGCCTGGATCGGGGCATCCTTTTATTTTATCTGGCTGGATTTGAGTTTGCGCGAGCCGCCGCAGTGGAAAAGTGATAAAGGCATCAAGGGTGATCTATGGGCAATCCACGGAGGAGGCATTTATGAAATTGCCAAATACCACCTGCGCCCGGAAGCCATGCCGAAACAATTGCACTGGTTCAAATGGGAGGCCTACAGTACCTGGTTAAGCGGCACCGGCCTGCTGATCCTGATGTACTATCTGCAAGCGCAATCTTACCTGGTCGGTCACAATACCTGGCTGCAATCACCCGGCAGTGCGATTGTCGCAAGCCTGTTATTTATTGCCGTCGGCCAGATCATTTATGAATTACTGCTGCGCACACCGCTGGTCAAAAAAAACCTGGCCTTTGCTGCAGTCCTCGTCGTGTTTATAACCTTTGCCAGTTGGCTCGCCCACCAATTATTTTCGGCGCGCGCCGCGTATTTACATGTCGGCGCCATGATAGCTACCTGGATGGCCGGCAATGTGTTCTGGGGCATCATGCCCGCACAACGCAAATTCGTCGCCGCCGTGAGTGAAAGCCGCGAACCGGATGTGAATACTGCACTCTTCGCCAAGCTCCGCTCCACGCATAACAACTATCTGACGCTGCCAGTTATTTTTTGCATGATCAGCAATCACTATCCCTTTGTTTACGGTCATCCGTACAACTGGTTGGCTCTGGTGGCTATCGGCAGTTTGTTGGCCTGGGGGCGCCATTTCTTTAACCTGAAACATCGCGACATTATCAAACCGGGCATTCTGATCTCCGCCGCTGCAGGTATGGTTTTGGTTGCGATAGTCATGGGTTTTACAAAAAATACAACAGCGCGTGAATCTGCCGGTGAACAACCACAATTGACTGAGTCACGCGAAATGCAGATTCAAACCATTCTCACCACGCATTGCTCCAATTGCCATGCCTCTTCTCCCACGCAACCGGGCTTCAATGCTCCACCGGCGGGTTTGCTGATTGATACATTGGAGCATTTAACTGTGGTAAAAACCCGAGCAATTCCAGCCATTAACTCCGGCTATATGCCACTTGGAAATTTCACGTCCATGACAGATGAAGAGCGTCATGCACTCTTGTTATGGTTGGAGGAGCACTAAGTGGCTGCGTATGTAATTGTCGATATCGAGGTGCACGATCATGAGAACTACCGCACTTATCTTGCGCAAATTACCCCGACGGTAAAAGCCTGCGGTGGTCGCTATCTTGTTCGCGGTGCCGATGCACAAATTATTTCAGGGACATGGCAACCCAAACGCTTGGTGGTGATGGAATTCCCCAATAAAGAAACTGCCCACTATTGGGCCACCTGCGCTGAATATGCACCGATTCATGCCTTACGAAATCAATATGCTACAGCTAATATGATTATTGTTGAGGGCAGTGTGGATTTTTTTGGCTAGATCTTTTTTTAAATATTTAATTCACACAGTTTAAAAATGGCACAAAGAGCCAGGCCGAAGAGGGGTGCGAGACCATCAGCGGCATGGATGCCGCTGATGAGCCTACAAGGAGGTATTCACGGCGTGTCTCGCACCCCTCTTCGGTCTGGATCTCCTCCATCGTGGCACCAACAAGGCCGCCTGATAAACTGATGTCCTTCTGAAAACGCATAAATACATCCCTGTAGCTCCCTCACGTCATCCTTGACGTGAGGGTTTCAGAAGGACATCAGTCCATCAGGCTCAGTGCCACATCCATCTCAGGAATACTTCTTGCAATCAACTCCTCGATCTACCCATCCCGAACAATTCTCGTAAGGACTCCCTGTATCAGGAATCGGCACCCGGGTATCTTCACTATCAACAATCCAGCTACGAGTAGTCAAACCATGAAGAAAATCAGAAAAGCAGTTGCTCTGTTAATGGGAATTGTTGCACTGGCGCTGGTCAGTTGCGCATCGGTTGAGAAAACGCCTAACTACGCCTACACCGAACAGGAAGTACAACTGAATGCCGGTATGTACTATGTGCCGGGTATTCTCGTCAAACCAAAACTCAAAGCCGGCCAAAAGATGCCGGTTGTTGTCATGTTGCACGGTACCGCCTCACAGAAAAATGAAGTCGGTAATTTATACCAACGCCTTGCGGTGTCGCTGGCCAGGCGCGGCTATGCATCATTGCGTATCGACTTTGCGGGTACCGGTGACAGTCTGGCCGATTACAAACTGTATAATCTAACCACTGCCAAACACGATACCAAAACCGCGCTGAATTATTTAGTGCGCCAGGAAATATTCGATCTTGATCGTATGGGGCTGATCGGTTTCAGTCAGGGTGGTTTGATTGCGCAGCTGGTCGCTGCGGAAGATAAACGCATCAAGGCCATGGTGACCTGGTCCAGCGTGGTGGGTGATGGTGTTACGGTATTTGAGTCCTTCTTCGATAAATATTATGCCGAAGCCAAAGAAAATGGTTTTGCGGTGGTGACATTTCCATGGCGTGCTGAGCCCTTGCATTTTGGTTTGCAATGGTTCAACGAAGTTAGCAGTAATACCAGTTTTACCGATATGAAAAATTATCAGGGAAAACTTATGGCCGTAGCAGGCACGGAGGACACGCTGGTTCCGCCGATCTCCTCAACGCGCCTGGTTAATACCATCGGTCCGGAACGTGCTTCGTTAATGTTGATTGACAACGCAGATCATCTGTTTAATGTTCTTGCAGACAGCGATGAAAATACTCTGGCGGAAGATCAGACTATTCCGGAGTTGGTATTGCAGTCCACCACGGATTGGTTCGCTAAAACACTGTGACATTTCAATCCACTTATTTCAGTGAACGATGAGCACAACCTTCTGTCCCACGCTTTACATACGCAACATAACTTTCATAGGAGGTTTTTATGAAAAGGCAAGTTGAAGGTAAGCGCGTGGCGATCCTTGCGACTAACGGTTTTGAGGAATCGGAATTAAAGTCACCTCAAGCGGCATTGACCGAAGCGGGTGTGAAGGTGGATGTGGTGTCGTTGGAAAAAGGTGAGATTCGCGGCTGGTCCAATAAGGACTGGAGCGGTACTTGCCCAGTGGATAAAGTAGTGGCTGATGTTAAAGCGGAAGACTACGACATGCTGGTTATCCCTGGCGGTCTGTATAATCCGGACAGCTTGCGGACCAATCAGGATGCGCTGCGCTTCACGCGGGATTTTTTCGAACAGCACAAGCCAGTGGCAGCTATCTGTCACGCGCCTTGGGTGTTGATCAGTGCCGGTGTGGTGGACGGTCGAACCATGACGTCGTATCCGTCAGTAAAAGATGATTTATGTAATGCTGGCGCAAAATGGGTAGATAAAGAGGTTGTTGTGGATAAAGGTCTGGTCACTAGCCGCACACCAAAAGACCTGGACGCGTTCAATAAAAAAGTGCTGGAGGAATTGGCCGAAGGGAAGCATGCGCGACAGGTTGCTTAATGTAGAGTTTGATTAATTTGGCGTTTGCTTGATTCGCTGGATACGGCCCGGCTGTCGCCGGGCTGTTTACTCTTTTATACCAATCTTTTTTTCATTATTTACTTCACTCGGTAATGCGCTTCGGCGGGTGTTGTTCATGCCAGTGCCGCGCAACATCAACACGCCGACAAACCCAGGTGTCCTGAAATTTCAAAATATATTGCAGGAAGCGTTCCAGTGCCTGGACGCGTCCGGGTCGGCCGATAATGCGGCAATGCAAACCGACACTCATCATCTTGGGTGTGCTGTGACCTTCGGCATAGAGCGCATCGAAGCTGTCTTTTAAATAGGTATAAAACTGATCACCGCAGTTAAATCCCTGGAGCGAAGCAAAGCGCATATCGTTTGCATCAAGTGTGTAGGGAATAATTAAATGCGGCTGGCCATGGTCGTGGTTCCAATAGGGCAGGTCATCGGCATAGGAATCTGAATCATATAAAAATCCGCCCTGTTCAATAATCAATGAACGGGTGTTGGGGCTATCGCGACCGGTGTACCAACCCAGCGGCCGGGAACCGGTCACGCGGGTGTGAATGTCTATCGCTTTTTGAATCTGTTCACGTTCAACGTCTATCGGCATAAATTGATGGTCTATCCAGCGCCAGGCATGGCTGGCGATTTCCCAATCTGCGTCGAGCATGGCGGCAACCGCGTCGGGGTTGCGTTCAAGGGCCATGGCAACGCCGTACACGGTAACCGGCATCTGGTACTTTTTGAACAGGCGATGCAAACGCCAGAAGCCGGCGCGGCTGCCGTATTCGTAGATGGACTCCATGCTCATATGACGGGCTTCATAAGCGCGCGCGCCGATAATTTCCGAGAGGAATGTCTCGGAGGCAGGGTCACCGTGGAGCACGCAATTCTCGCCACCTTCCTCGTAGTTAATGACAAATTGCACCGCAATGCGCGCGCTGCCGGGCCAGTTGGCGTGAGGTGGGTGTTCGCCGTAGCCGATGAGATCGCGGGGGTAGGGCGTTTTTTCGTTCATGAGATTTCCGTTGTGTTGGGTTTTATCAGGAACCAGTTTGACTGGTAGCTTTTGTGATTCTTTTGGAGTGCTTTGTCGGATTACGCTGCGCTAATCCGACCTACATGTTAACCGAGTGGTTTATATATTACCCGTAGGTCGGATTAGCGCAGCGTAATCCGACACCACTCTCTCTAAAACGCTTACACAACCTAATCAAATTCTATGCCAGCGTCACGGTCAGGATTTCCCTTAACCAAAGGCACGTCCCCGCTATATTACTGGGCAATTCGCCAAACCATGCACCAGTTTTAGACAAATCTCGACCGTTCGGACAACTAATTGCCCGCGCCATAGCAGTAATGGCGCTGCATCACCTATCTGGTATCACTATTGCATTAACCCACCTCGCATTTCTCCATTCTTTTTGTTGTAACCAAAACTCTTCTCTTGTGTGGATTTTCCTATGTCATCTTCTCTGTCTTTAAGAAACAGTCTGGCAGTGCATTGGCTCGTTGGTTGTTTATGGATCATGGCCAGCTCTGCTGCTTTGGCAAAAAATAATGCATGGTTTGAAGAATTTAAATCAAGCGCGTCTGATCAGGAGCTTTATACCTTTTTATATGCAATGCCCAAGGGCGGCGACTTGCACAATCACATGAGTGGTTCAGCCCTTTCCGAATGGTGGTATGAGCTGGCGTTAAGCCAAAAAGCCCATGGCTATCGTTTCTACACTAAAGTCAAGATCAACAACTGTCGCCCTTATGGTGGTAATGAATTTGGTCGCCGTCCTTATTTGTTGTTGTTCAACAACCTGCTGGAATCCACCTATGACCAGTTACCGGATTGTGAGAAGCAGGAATACAAACGCCTGGAAGAACTGAGTGCGGACGAAAAAGCCGGGTGGTTGGACAGTATTCGTTTGACCCATGATCACGAAGGGCGCGATGAATTTTTCCAGACCCATTGGCAACGCCTCGACCAGTTGATGGCCAGCCCTTACATGATGGCCGAGATCCTGTACCTGAATATGAAAGCCTTTGGTGATGAGGGACTTATTTATCTCGAATCCATGATGGGGGCCGGTGGTTTTATCAAACCGGACGGCACACCGATTCCCGCTGATGACGTTGCCGATATTTACCGCAAGCGTCTTGCGCAGGCAGACGCAAAAGCCACTGGCGTTACAGTCAGATTGCAGGAATCTATCCTGCGCTTTGCCCCCAACGCTGAACAACAATTGGTGAATGCCTACGATTTTGTATCGCGCAATCGCGATTTATATCTGGCAGTCAATATGGTCGGGCGGGAAGACAATGATAAAGGCCATCCGCTGCGGTTCACCAAAACCCTGCGCGAGTTGCGCCAAAAATATAACAACGTGCGTTTGTCCGTGCATGCCGGTGAGGTGGATGAACCTAACTTCCATATCCGCGACACTTTAATGCTCGGGGCTGATCGAATCGGCCACGGGGTTAACCTGATTACCGACAACGATTTGCTGCGGCAAATGCGCCACGGTCCTTATCTGGTCGAAATCAATCTCATCTCCAATCTCCTACTGGAATACGTCAGTAAATATTCCCAGCACCCGTTCCCGGAGTACTTGCGTCTCGGCATTCCGGTGGCGTTATCAACCGATGATCGCGGCATGTGGGATTCCAATATTACCGATGAATTTTTTGTCGCAGTGAAAGAATTTAACCTGTCCTGGGATGAGTTGATGCTGCTCAGTCGTAACTCCCTGCAATACAGTTTTGTTGAAGACGAGGTAAAAGCCAGGTTGCTCGATACCTATAACAAACGTATCAGCCAGTTTGAAAAAACCGTTAAAGCGCGTGGTGTTGCTGGCCTGAAAAATGTTGCGCCGGTGACCTACAGCTTTACCTGCAAACGCTATCAGGTGTGCACATTTAAGTAATCCGTTCGCCGTGTAAAAAATCGAGCCACGATTTGGTGCACGGCACAGCATCATGCTTCAACAAGGGCCGGCAGCTCACCCACGAGAGAGCTGAAAAATCCGGAAGTTTTAGATTAATAAACGATTGAACTGTATTTTAAGCCTTGCAGATGATTGATTTAAAAGGAAATAAATCTGCCATCTTAAAAACGTAACCAGTTAGACAGGAAATGGCATGGGGCTTGCTAAACCCTGAACAGCGTCACAGTAAATATTATTAGACCTCTGGAGTGCACTCGTTATGACCACACACAATTGTTTCAAGCGTAAAGAACTCGCGCTGCTGATCAGTCTCAGTTGCGTGCTCGCTGCACCTGCTACGCTGGCTCAGGAAGAAGTTGTCGAGCTGGAAACCTACACTGCCGAAGGGCAGGTGGAAGACACCATGGGTGTTATGCCAACTGAGCCTGTGAAGTCGGTTTTCGGTTTTGGAAAAACCATTCTCGAAACACCGCGCGGTGTGACCTCGGTCAGTGCCGACATGATGGAAAGTTACAACATCACCGATATTGATGACCTGGTATTAATTTCCCCCGGTGCGTTTACCCAGTCGTTCTTCGGCGTTGCCGGTTCTCTTGATGTGCGCGGTACACCGGGTGAGGTGTATTTCCGTGGTGTGCGTCGCGTGAACAACCCCGGCAACTACCCCACGCCGATTGGTGCAACAGATCGTATCGACATTGTGCGTGGTCCCGCCTCGCCGATTTATGGCCCATCCAAGATCGGTGGTTACCTGAACTTCGAACCCAAGTCTGCGCGCGCTGAAACCGGGCAATATCTGGAAAAAGCTGCCGGTGAGATTTCCATTACACGCGGCAGCTGGGATAAAAATGTATTGTCAGCAGAAGTGGGCGGTCCCGGTGCGATCGGTGAAAAAAGTCTCGGCTATTACATCTATGCAGAAACTGAAAACTCTGGCAGTTACTACGACAACTCCGGTACCGACCAGAATATCCTGCAAGCTTCCTTTAATATGGATTTCTCTGACAACACCCGCATTGAATTCGGTGGTATGTACCACGAATACGATGGCAACCAGGTGGCTGGCTGGAACCGTTTAACCCAGGATCTGATTGATAACGGCACTTATATTACCGGTACCGCACAAGCAGTGGATCTGGATGGTGATGGTTACAATTCACCAGACGAATACGATGCCTGGAAAGCAACCTTTGCCGAAGGATCGAGTAACTTTTTTGTACCTGCCGGTGCAGCCACCAATGCCGACATGGACCCGGCCTGGGCGTTGGAAAACGTAGGGACCACCAAACTGAAAGGCAACCAGACCCTGGTTTCACCGGAAGATCAATTAGTCACCACCGTAACCACCTTGTATTTCGATGTGATTCACAGTGTCAGCGACAGTTTTACCATCACCAACAAAGCCTTCTACGAAAAACTGGAAAACATCAACGAAAACGCCTACGGCTTTTCGCAATTTGTCGACAGCTACGCGTTTGAAGATCAATTGATCTTCGCCTTTGAAGCAGAACACGCTGATTGGTTAAAGGCCAGTTATCAAATATCGCCCAGTATTCGTTACACCGATTTCCAACAAGGTGACGATTTCGATTATGAATACTTTGACCGCCGCGATTTGAGTGGCCCTTCCACTGCGCTGGATCGCAAATTATTGGCAACCGTCACTGATTCTGATTATTCCAATTACCTGGTGGGTGATTATACCGATTACGGTCTGGCATTTTTGGCGGACTACACCATCGCTGAAAATCTGGGTTTATTAGTAGGTGCACGTTACGATTATCTCGACATGACCTCGACATCAGTCGGTGAAAAAATTCGCGGTACACCAGACAGCGTGACAGCCAGTGAAACCGATGATGGTGTGTCATGGACAGCGAGTTTGTCCTACACCTTACCGTTTGGTTTAACGCCTTATGTCACTGTGTCTGAACAGGCCACCATTGTGATGGGGCAGGGATCAGAGATTTCTCCCGGACTGATTGCCGACGGTAATGCGATTGCCGATTCTGAATTGGAAGAAGTGGGTATCAAAGGCAGCTTCCTGGATGACCGTTTGTATTTCTCCGCGGCCTGGTTCAACCAAACCCGCACCAACTTCAGCGCGCAGGATCAGGTGAGTAACAACACTACCGAAAGTGAGGGTTACGAATTTGAAACTCGCTTCCTGGTGACTAGTAACTTCACCCTCACCGCAGCGATGACTCACCTGGAAATTACCAACCTCACCGCATTGGATGGCGGCACCCAGTTTGGTTTCCAGGGTGCGGGTGATCTGACCGGTGTGACTGATCCGTCACTGTTTTACGGCTACGTGATGCAAGGTCTGACCTTGGTAGGTAATGAAACGGATGCGCTGAAATCCGGTATCCCGGAAAATATGTACAGCCTGACCGGTGCATATGATTTCGGTAACGGCTATCGCATCACCGCCAGCACGGTACATGCCGATTCAACCTACTCCGGTTTCTCCAAAGCAGTGGAGCTACCTTCATACACCTTGCTTAATGCCGGCATCAGTTATAACACCGATACCTGGAGTATCAGTTTGCAAGGTAAAAACCTGACGGACGAAAAATACTTCCGCGCGAATTTCCCGGACCTGTTCGGCAGCACCATCGTACTGCCTGAATTGCCGCGTCACTTCGTCGCTAACGCGTCATTCAAGTTCTAACCGTTTGCGTGTCAAGGGGCCTCAGGTTTGTGGCCCCCTACTAAACAGAGGTCGATTATGGTTTTTCGTAAACCCCTGGGGGCTGCGCTCATGGCAGTTACCCTGTTTTCCCTGCCGGCGGTGGCGGTCGAAGATAGCCTGCAACAACAGGAAACGATTGATAAAAGTGCAGTGACGAGTCAAAAACGCATTGATAGCCTGGCTGATCAAACGGCTGATGATTTACAGAATTACCGCATTGCGTCACAGCGTTTGGAAAGCTTGACGATCTATAACCAACAAATGGAAAAACTGATTGCCTCGCAAAAAGCCGAGATTTCCAGCATTCAAAAACAAACGGCGGAAATTGACAACATCGAAACCGGTGCGCTGCCATTGATGTTGAAGATGACCGAAACCCTTGAACAATTGTTAGCGGCGGATGTGCCTTTTCTGAAAGAAGAGCGCCAGGATCGTGTGGCTAATCTGCGCACCTTGATTGATCGCGCCGATGTCACCGCCGGTGAAAAATATCGCCGCATCATGGAAGCCTATCTGGTAGAAGTGGAATACGGTCGCACCATTGAAGCCTATCGCGGTGAACTGGTGATTGAAAACGAAGCGCGCACGGTAGATTTTTTGCGCATCGGTCGCGTTGGCCTGTTTTACCAAACCCTGGATGGGAACGAAAGTGGCCGCTGGAATAACAGCCGTGGGGCCTGGGAATTACTCGACTCAGGTTATCGCACCAGCGTGCGCGACGGTCTGCGTATCGCGCGCAAGCAAACTCCGCCGGAGTTGCTGACGCTTCCTGTTAACGCGCCTGCCCAGTAAGGAATTCCGTTTATGAAATCGATTGTCAAATTTGCCTTCAGTAGTTGTTTAAGTATCTGTGCGCTGGGTTTTTCTGTTATCAGTTTTGCGCAAACCAGCGATACGCTGAAAAATCTCTATCAACAAGTCAGTAAAGAAGTTAGTGCCGAAGCCGCACATAACAGTGAACGTGAACAGCGTTTTCGCGCGGCTGCCAGCGACCAAAAAGCCTTGCTGGCCGAAGTACAGGCCGACCTGGCCCGGCAGGAAAAATTGCGCGATGACATGAAAGTGGTGTTCGATGCAAACGAACTTCAGCTGGGTGAATTGACTACCCAACTGGATCGTCGCACCGGCAACCTGGGCGAACTCTTCGGTGTGTTTCGCCAAATGGCGGGCGACACGCAACAGTTGCTGTTCGATTCATTGATCTCAGTGGAATACCCCGAACGCAAGGCTCTGATCGAAGCTTTGGCCGATACCAAAGAAGTCCCAACGATTCCACAGATGCAGCAATTGTGGACGCTGATGCTGCAGGAGATTTCCGAATCAGCCAATGTCACGCGCTTTGAAGCCAGCGTGGTAAAACCCAGTGGTGAAGCCTATACCGCGCCGGTGACTCGCGTAGGCACCTTCAATATTGTTACTGACGATAAATACCTCAACTATGTGGCGGACAGTCAGCAATTGGTTGAGCTGGCGCGCCAACCAAGTGGCAGTGTCCGTTCAACCGCTGCGTCATTGAGTTCAGCGAGCAGCGGCGATGTCGGTTTTGCACTTGATCCTTCCCGGGGTGCCTTGCTGGGGCTATTAGTGCAATCACCCAGCTTTATGGAACGCGTGCAACAGGGTCAGGAAGTGGGCTATGCCATTATCCTGCTCGGCATTATCGGCATATTGATTGTGATTGAACGCATGATCAAGTTGTCACGCATCTCAAAGCGCATGAATGCGCAGTTAAAAGATATGGATCACCCATCCAGCAACAATCCTCTCGGTCGCATGATGCAGGCTTACTTTGAGAACAAACACCTGAATGATCTCGATGTGCTGGGCAAAAAACTGGACGAAGTGATCTTTAAAGATCTGGCAGAACTGCGTAAAGGTTTGTCCACGATTAAAGTGATGGCCGCTATCGCGCCCTTGATGGGATTGTTAGGTACCGTGACCGGCATGATCGGCACTTTCCAGGCCATTACATTATTTGGTACCGGCGATCCGAAATTAATGGCCGGCGGCATTTCGCAAGCGTTGATTACCACTGTGCAAGGTTTGTGTGTGGCGATTCCGTTGTTGCTGTCGAGCAATATGCTTAGCAGCCGGGCGCAACAACTCAGCAAAGTTATCGGTGAACAAGCATCCGGCATGATCGCTGATAAAGCCGTTGATATCGCCAAAGCCAAGGCTTGATCGGGGAGGTCGCCGTCATGGAACTATTTTCTTCCTTAACCGACTTTCTCAATACCGGCGGCAATGTATTGTGGGTGATCTTTTTTGTGTCCTTCTGGTTGTGGTGTGTGATCTTCGAGCGCTACTGGTTTTTTTATCGTGAGTATCAACCACTGCGTAAACGCAACATCGACATCTGGCAGGCACGTGCCGATAAGTCATCATGGTTTGCCGAGCAGCATCGTCGTCAACTGTTATCGGAACTGGATTGCCAGATGCTGCGGCATTTGAAATTGATTCCGGCATTGATTGCGTTGCTGCCCATGCTCGGGCTGCTCGGTACCGTAACCGGGATGATCCAGGTGTTTGAAGTGATGGCTTACCTCGGTTCGGGCAACCCGCGCGCGATGGCCAATGGCGTGAGCGCGGCGACGATTCCAACCATGGCAGGCATGGTGATATCGCTGCTTGCGATTCCCTTTGCCACCGAACTGGATCGCCGTTACAAACGCGAACTGCGCACCGCTGCTGCCGAGATGCCCACGTATCACTGATAGCGATATCGAACCTTCGCCTTAACGACAAGTGAGACATGTATGAGTGACAACCGTTTTTTACTCAATGACGAAGAAGAAAGCCAAATCGATTTAACACCCATGCTGGACGTGGTGTTTATCATGCTGATCTTCTTTATCGTCACCTCCACCTTTGTAAAAGAATCAGGCGTCGACGTGACGCGGCCCGAAGCGGAAACCGCTGTGGTAACCGAATCCAACAGCATCCAGATCGGCATCAGCGCCGCAAACCAGATCTTTATGGACAAACGCCAGATCGACAAACGCGCGATTCGTGCGAACGTGGAAAAATCCCTGGCAGAAAATCCCGGCGCAGCGGTCATCATCGTCGCCGACCAGGATTCCAATACCAGCACCTTGATTGATGTCATGGATCAGGCGCGCATGGCGGGCGCAACCTCGGTGTCTGTGGCGGCGGAGAATGACTGATGCTAGCGAAATATTCCTCCAGTCTGGTCGCGGCGGTACTGTTCAGCCTGGTGATATTCGTGGCGATGCAGGTGTTGATTGCGACTGACGGTTTGTTTGAAGAGCCGGATAAAAATCACACCTATTTAAATTTTGTGCGGGTGGATACTTCAAAAGATGACATCAACACCAAAGACCGTCGTCTACCCGATCCACCACCGCCACCAGAGACACCGCCGGATGCCCCGGACCTGAGTAACCAGATGATGAACATGAACACCAATTTGAGCATGGATATGCCAAAGATCGGTGTACCGGTAAACAAAGGTTCGGGTCCGTTTTTGGGAACGCTCCAGGCTGGTGATGGTATGGCGGGTTTCGATACGGATGTGATTCCGGTGGTGCGTGTGCCGCCGGCGTATCCGCAGCGGGCGAAGCAGGCGAAGCTTGAGGGTTCGGTGACCATGGCGGTGACGATTCGTCCGGATGGTTCGGTGGCTGAGGTGTCGGTGATTGAGTCTGACCCGCCGCGTTTGTTTGATCAGGCGGCGATTCAGGCGATGCAGCGATGGAAGTTTCGGCCGAAGATTGTGAACGGGAAGCCGGAGGCGCAGAGGGCGCGGCAGACGATTGAGTTTAAATTGGGGCAATAGTGGGCGGTGTGTTTGGAATCCGGTGTTTTGTTCTGAGACCATCACCGGCATCCTTGCCGGTGATGGTCTCAGAACAAAACACCGGATTCCTCCTGCAAGTATTTCGCGTGACTTTGAAGTGAAAAGCGTATTAGTAATTCACATCTGTAGCGCTCTTGTTTAAAGAAATAGATCCATATTGGAATGTGTTTGTGTGCTTAATTGGATATGCGGAAATGGTCGGAAAATTTAATGCAGTTTTAACTGTTCAGCAGAAAAATTTAAATCAGATGGCACAGCAGGGATTGGGGAGCGGGGTGCGAGACCATCACCGGCAAGGATGCCGGTGATGAGCCTACAGGGATGTATTCACGGCGTGTCTCGCACCCCGCTCCCCAATACCTGCCCACACCGGACAAACACTCTGTAGTTATAAGTAAGCACATCATTTACTTATTTATTCGGGAATAAAAGATGTATCAAAAACTCACATCAATCACCAACAGCCTCCAACGCACAGCAAAATTCAGCCTGTTCATTGGTGGCTTGCTATTAACGGCCTACAGCTGGTCAGCCCCCAACTCCGTCAGTAGTAAAACCTACAAAGAACTCACCAGCATCCAGGAGATGATCTCCGCCAACCAGACCGATCAAGCCTTCACAGCGCTCAAGACACTTCACAGCGAAGTCGAAAAAGACTCCCTCGACGAAGCGCTGGTATTGCAAATGCTCGGCTACACCGAAATGGGCCGCAACAATTATCAACAGGCGATTGACCATCTCAAACGCAGCCTTGCCTTAAACCGTCTGCCAGAAAACGTCAAATACAACGTCGGTTACATGGTGGCCCAGTTGTATGCCGCGCAGGAAAAATATGACGAGGCATTGGTGTTTGCGGAAGAGTGGTTTAAGACACTTGAAGCACCTACGCCGGATCAGGCGATTTTTATGGCGAATATTTTTGCGCAGACCGGCAAATACAAACAAGCAATTCCCTACGCGAAACAGGCGATCGACTCTGGCAAAGAACCGCGCGAGAGTTGGTATCAATTGTTGATCGCCTGCAACTTTGAATTGAAAGATTATCCGCAAGCGGCCGAAGCGCTCAAAGGTGCCTTAAGCAAGTGGCCCACAAAAGCAGATTACTGGGAGCAATTAGCCAGTGTGTATGTGCTGATGGACAACGAAATTAAAGGGCTGGCGACCTTGCAGCTGGCCTGGAAGGCGGGAGTGTTGCAAAAGGAAAATTCCATTCGCTCGATGGTGCAACTGGCGGTGACGCAGGGTATTCCCGAGCATGGTGCGCGCTTGCTGAATTCTGCGCTGCAAAAAGAAGCATTACCACACGACGAAACCTATGTTGATTTGTTGGCGAACGCTTGGTTGGCTGCCCGTGAAGATGCGCCGGCTATTACTGCCTTCGAAGAGTTGGCACAGCTGACGAAAGAAGGCGATCCCTATTTGCGCATTGCGAATATTTATATCGAAAAAGCGGAATGGAAAAAAGCTGAAGCGGCGTTGCGCAAAGCGCTGGATATGAAATTGGAGGAGCCGGGTAAAGCCTGGTTAATCCTCGGTATTGCCATGACCGAGCAGACCCGTTTTGATCAGGGCATGGACGCTTTCAAGAAAGCGCGCGCGTTTGCCTACACGGAAAAGCAGGCGAGCAGTTGGCTTAAATATGCCGAAGATTTGCGCCGCCAGCATAACTGGATCACTCGCAACCAATCCTGATTATTGGCGAGCGTGCAATAACGCACCTTAAATTTATTCATCAAAAGGCTCCAACCATGCTGGTAACACGATGTAAAGCTTTTGTGGCCCTTATGGCACTCACCCTGTTCTTCCCGTTCGCCGCCAATGCCGCTGTTCCTGCGGATATACCCAAAGCGCGTATCGCGGTGCTTGGCGGTACTTTTTTGAACGATATTATTTTTCACCGTGAAGGCTTGATTAAACAGGAATTCACCATTGAAACCAAAGTCGGCACCTCACCCAAAATTTATTATGCCGAATGGCAGGGCATTCCCTTTTATTACGTGCATGTTCACGGCGAAGGTAAATGGCTGGAAACCTGGGTAGCGCTTTACGACCTCGGCATAGAAGAAGCCATCGGCGGTGCGACGGCCGGTGCGATCAATAAAAAAATGGGTGTATACGACTACATTATTCCCGATGATTTTATTGAGATGAATGTGGACCGTCCCTTGCGGATTCCTACGGAAGTCTATCGCGACCCGAATGCCATTCCGCTGCCGCGTTATGTACCGGCCATGGATACTGATATCCGCAACATCCTGCTGGATGAAACCAAAAAGGCGGTGGCCTCGGTCAAGTCAGCCAAAAAAGACAAACAATACCAAGGCATAAAAGTTCACGATGGCGGTGTGATCGTGCAAACCCGTGGTGGTCGTTTTGAAACCGTTGCAGAAATTAACATGATGCAAAAATGGGGCGGCGATATGGTGACCATGAGTGTTGGCACTGAGATAACCTATTCGCGTATGCTCGGGATTAATTACGCCAATATCATTGTGATCTCCAACCCGGCGGAAGGTATGGGTGAGTGGGATTTTTCCCTGATGGAAGAATTGTATCCGCGCATTAATCCGCTCAGCCTCGACATCGTCCTCGCCTCATTGCCACGCGTTGCGGCATTACAGGGTAAACCCCGTGTGTCCGACGGCTTGATTAATCACCCCGAAATGACCTCGCAAAAGAAAAAGGATCACGAATGATGAACTCTCCGCGTTTCTCTGTTGCCGTAATACTGTCGTTGTTCCTGTTGCTGGCCGGTTGTGCACCGCAATCGGCGAAAGAGCCAGCGCCCATCCCGGTGAAGTTTGTGGTAGTGACCATGTTTGAAATCGGCGAAGACGAAGGCGATAAAGCCGGTGAATTCCAGTTGTGGAAAGAGCGGCAAAAGCTGACCAAAAAATTTCCGTTTCCCAATTCCTTTCATGACATTTATATGAATGAGGAAACCGGTGTGTTAGCGATTGTCACAGGTATCGGTACAGCCTATTCAACCTCGGCCACCATGGCGCTGGGGATGGACCCGCGGTTTGATTTATCCAAAGCCTATTGGCTGGTGGCAGGTATTGCCGGGATAGATCCGGAAGATGCGTCCATCGGTTCAGCGGCCTGGGCAGAATATCTGGTGGATGGCGATCTTGCCCACGAAATTGATGCGCGCGAAATTCCGGCAGATTGGGAAACCGGTTATTTTGCTCGTCATACGAAAAAACCTTATGACCCGAATAAACCGGAACCCACGGGTGAGATGCTGCGTTTGAATCCGGAATTAACCGAGTGGGCGTACCAGTTAACCAAAGACATCAGCTTGCCTGATTTGCCAGGCCTGGCGGATACGCGTGCGCTTTACACGGAACATCCCAACGCACAAAAGCCGCCGTTTGTATTGAAGGGCGATCAGTTGGCCGCGATGACGTTTTGGCACGGCGCCATCATGAATGACTGGGCCAACAAGTGGGTGGATTACTGGAGCGAAGGTAAGGGCGAATTTGTCACCTCGGCAATGGAAGATACGGGGACGTTTTTATCGCTCAGTTTTTTGCACAACATCGGCAAGGTGGATAAAAACCGCGTGATGGTATTGCGTACCGGCAGCAACTACACCATGCCGCCGCCGGGCGTGACCGCCGCTGAAAGTTTGCTGGCGGAAAACGAAGGTTACGCCGGGCTCGATGCCTCGCTCGAATCCGCCTATATTGTAGGAACGGCGGTGCTGGACAAGATCCTTGGCAACTGGGATGTCTACAAAGACAAGGTTCCTACTCCAGCGGACCTGCAATAACGGTTTGTTTGTCGGCGCCACTGGCGTTGATCTGATGTAAAAATGTGGGCTCTGCATCGGGCAGGGCCCCCTGGCAGGAAACGTTTTGATGTCGTTTGATCAGCGCGTCTATGCGTGGCGCGGTCACTTTCCCGCGCCGACCCTGGCGACCGGCAGCCTTGCGGGGCTGCGGCTCGGCGTCAAGGATCTATTTCATATTGCCGGTCTACCCACCGGCGCAGGCAATCCGGATTGGCTCGCCAGCCATCCGCTGCCGCAACAGACTTCACCCATTGTGTTTGATCTTTTGCAAGCCGGTGCGGAGCTGGTTGGCAAGACCCAGACGGACGAGTTGGCCTATAGCCTTAACGGCCTGAATATCCATTACGGCGCGCCCCTCAATCCCCAATGCCCTGATCGCCTGCCGGGCGGTTCCAGCAGCGGCTCGGCCGTGGCCGTGGCCGCCGGGGAGATTGATATCGGGCTGGGTACGGATACCGGTGGTTCGATCCGTGTGCCCGCTAGTTACAACGGGTTATTCGGTATCCGCACCACTCACGGTTTATTGAGCCGGGAACATATGGTGCCCCTGGCACCACTGTTCGATACCGTCGGTTGGATGACTGCCGATGGCACGCTGCTGGAAGCCGTAGGCAAGGTATTGCTGCCGCAAGATCTGCCGCAGTGGCCCACAGGCCCCTTGCGGGTGGGCGTGATCGAGCCGGAGATTCAGGGTTTTTCGCTGTGGACTGAGGATCACGAAGCCTGGCTGACCCACCAGATGGGCCTTAGCGTGTTCAAACGCCTGAGCTTGTCCGCCGACTGGCTGGCGCGGGCCAGCCAATGCT
The DNA here is from genome assembly GCF_051846955.1 of Cellvibrio sp. ARAG 10.3. Lineage (NCBI taxonomy): Bacteria > Pseudomonadati > Pseudomonadota > Gammaproteobacteria > Cellvibrionales > Cellvibrionaceae > Cellvibrio > Cellvibrio sp. ARAG 10.3. The sequence goes on along the minus strand of NZ_JBPYCU010000010.1, from coordinate 26,758 downwards.
TTCGCACCTTGCAGGGCCGTGCCATCTGGCAGACCCACGGTCAATGGATCAGCGAACGCCAGCCGCATTTTGCGCCGGACATCCGTGCGCGCTTTGACTGGTGCAGCCAATTAACCCCGGCCCAGGAACGCGAAGCGCAGATCGAACGCCTCGCGCTGCAGGTTGAGATCCAGGATTGGTTTGAAGGGGTCGATTTATTGTTGTTGCCGACCACGCCGGGCCCCGCGCCGCTTCTGGGCGCCGATGCCACCTGGATGGATAACTACCGCAGCCAGTTGATGGGCCTCACCGCGCCTGCTGGCCTGGCCGGTTTGCCGCAGATCCACCTACCGGTACTCAGTGTGGCGGGGGCGCCAGCGGGCGTTTCCCTATTGGGCCAGGCCGGTTTTGACCGAGCCTTACTGGAGCTGGCCGCCCATCTGGATCGGGCGGCCTCGTTGCGCATTGCACAGGTGATGCTATGACAGCTATCGGATTTTCCGCACCGCATTATCAAGCGTCTGAAATAGGGCTGGCAGTGCTGCGCGACGGCGGCAGTGCGATTGATGCCATGGTTGCCGCTGCGGCGGCAATCAGTGTCCTTTATCCTCACATGAACAGCCTGGCCGGTGATGGCTTCTGGCTGATCCATAAACCCGGCGAAGCGCCGCGCGCCATTGATGCTTGCGGCCCGGCGGCGGGGCTGGCGAGTATCGAGTGGTACCAGTATCAACGGCAAACGACGATTCCGGGGCGCGGCCCGCTGGCCGCCCTGACCGTCTGCGGCACTTTGGGCGGATGGCAGCGAGCGCGGGATATTGCCGCAGAAACCCAGGCGAATATCCCTTTGCCTGAATTGCTGGCGCCAGCCATCAGCCTGGCGAAGCACGGAATCCGCGTGACGGACAGCCTGGCCGCTGCGAGTCACAAGGTGATGATGGAGATGGCCCGTTTGGACGAGTTTCAGCGGGTATTCGCTCCAGGGAACCAATTGTTGGAAGCCGGCCAGACCTTTACCAACCCGGACCTGGGCGACTTTATTGAGCAGTTGGCTCACGCCGGTCTGGACGATTTTTATCGCGGCGCACTGGCTAACGACATCGCCCGTGCGCTGACGGCCGCCGGTAGCCCCTTGCGGCTGGACGATTTGCAAGCTTATCGCGCCCGGGAAGTTGCGCCACTGTCAGTAGCCACCCGCCTCGGTCAGTGCTTTAACTTGCCTGCGCCTACCCAAGGGCTGGCGTCATTGCTGATCCTGGCGATCTACGACCGGTTGTTTCAACCGGGCTGGGATGAGTCGGTGCGCATCCACGCACTTATCGAAGCCACCAAGCAGGCATTTCTGGTACGGGATCGCGAAGTACTTGACCCGCGCCGCCTGAGCGAGCGCTGGCCTGAGCTGCTGTCCGACAGCCACGTTGAGCAACTGGCGGGGCAGGTGGGTTTGCAAGCCTTACCTTGGCCGCAACCCGCTGCGCCGGGGGATACCGTGTGGATGGGCTGCGTGGATAAAAACGGGGTTATGGTGAGCTTTATCCAGAGTATTTACTGGGAATTCGGCTCCGGCGTGGTTATTCCGGAGATGGGCTTGATCTGGAACAACCGCGGCGTGAGTTTCAGCCTGGACCCGCAGCACCCCAATGCGCTGGCGCCAGGTTATAAACCTTTCCACACCCTCAACCCGGCGATGATGCTGTTAAATGACGGACGCCGTATCAGCTACGGCACCATGGGCGGCGAAGGTCAGCCGCAAACCCAGGCTGCACTGCTGACTCGCTACCTGTATGACGGCCTGTCTCTCGAGCAGGCCATCAGCCGCGGGCGCTGGCTACTGGGGCGCACCTGGGGTGACAACAATCACGATTTGAAGATGGAGCAGGACTTGGTGGATATTCTGGGGGATTCCCTGAGCGCGCGCGGACACATGATCAAACCTGTCCCTGCGCACAGCGAATTAATGGGTCACGCCGGTGCCGTGGTCCACACCGCCGACGGCCGGGTTGCCGCGGCCAGTGATCCGCGCAGCAATGGCGCCGGGTTAGTGGGCGAGGCTGTCGGAGTGGCTGGATGAGTGAATTTTTATGGGAGTGGCTGCCCCTGATACTTGCCATGCTCGCCACCGGTGCCTGTGCGGGTATCCTGGCCGGGTTACTCGGCGTGGGCGGCGGTATTGTCATCGTCCCGGTGCTTTATTTTGTATTGCAGACGCTGGGCATCAGCCCCGCCAGCGCCATCCTGATCGCTACCGGCACCTCCTTGCTGGTGATTGTGCCGACCAGTATTTCATCGGTGCGCGCACACCATAAACGTGGCAATGTCGACTGGGCGCTGCTAAAACGCTGGTGGCCGTTTATGGTGATTGGCGTGATCTGTGGCAGCACGGTCGCCTTGCGTGTCAACGGCGAGATCGTCAGCGGCGTATTCGGTGTGGTCGCGGTGCTGGTGGCGGCCAATATGCTGTTTCGCGCCAAGGCCGCACCCATCGCGCAACAACTGCCGGGCATGGCCGGGCAGGGTGTGATGGCGGGCAGTGTCGGTTTCTTCTCGGTAATGATGGGCGTCGGCGGCGGCACATTGGGCGTTCCGCTACTGACTTCCTGTAATTATCCATCCCATCGTGCGGTGGGCACAGCAGCCTTCTTCGGATTATTGATCTCCATCCCCGGCGCTATCGCCATGCTTCTGGCCGACACACCGGCGGATGCACCGGAAGGCATGATCGGCATGGTCAACCTGCCGGGCTTTGCCCTGATTGTTCCCCTGACCGTTTTACTCGCACCGGTGGGCGCCTGGCTCGGCGCAAAACTGGATGCGGTGATGTTAAAAAGAGTATTCGCCATTTTTCTCTGCATCAGCGGCGGTCGCATGTTGATGCAGCTTTTTGGAGTGTGACATGTCCGACCGTTTTCAACCTGCTGCTCGTTTATTAACGCCATTTTCTCCACCACCGCGACTCTTGATGGGTCCCGGCCCTATCACTGTCGACCCGCGCGTACTGCGCGCCATGTCCGCGCAACTGGTCGGCCAATACGACCCAGCCATGACCCAATGCATGAACGACACTATGGCGTTGTATCGCAGCGTTTTTAAAACAGACAATCAGTGGACATTATTAATTGACGGTACGTCACGTGCAGGTATTGAAGCCGTATTGATTTCATTACTTGAGCCGGGCGACAAAGTTCTGGTGCCGATCTTCGGTCGCTTCGGTCACCTGCTCTGTGAAATTGCTGAACGGTGCGGCGCAGAAGTACATCGCATCGAAAAAACCTGGGGCGAAGTTTTTTCACCGGAAGAAATTGAAGCCGCGATTAAAAATGTACAACCCAAACTATTGGCCGTCGTGCAAGGCGACACCTCCACTACCATGCTGCAACCACTGCAACACCTCGGCGAGATGTGCGAGCGTTACGGCGTGTTATTTTACTCAGACGCCACCGCTTCCATCGGCGGTAACCCATTCCTCACCGACGACTGGAAACTCGACGCCGTCTCCGTTGGTCTGCAAAAATGTTTATGCGGCCCCTCCGGCAGCGCACCCATAACCTTAAGCGACAAGGCCGTAAAAACCATTCGCAAACGCCGCCACGTTGAAGCCGGCATTCGCAACGAACACCACAAAGACGGCAGCGGCTTACGCATCGCCTCCAACTATTTTGACCTGGGCATGATCATGGACTACTGGGGCGAAGAACGCCTCAACCACCACACCGAAGCCACCACCATGCTGTACGGCGCCCGCGAATGCGCACGCATTCTATTGGAAGAAGGCGTCGACAACGCCATCGAACGCCACCGCATCCACGGCCGCGCCATGACCGAAGGTTTGGCGGCTATGAACATGAAACTCTTCGGTGATCAGTCACACAAAATGCATAACGTGGTGGGTGTTTACATTCCGGATGGCGTAGCGGGCGAGGCGGTGCGCGGCTCAATGTTAAATGATTTCGGTATTGAGATTGGTACGTCGTTTGGTCCTTTGCATGGAAAAATCTGGCGCGTGGGGACCATGGGTTATAACGCGCGGAAGGATGCGGTGTTGCAGACGTTGGTGGCGTTGGAGGCGGTGTTGCGGCGGCAGGGGCATGGGATGATGGCGAATGCGGGTGTGGATCGGGCGCTCGCTATTTATGTTGAAGAAGGGCTTTAACGCTTTTGCTTTTTTCTGTCTCGCTTACAGCGGAATAGCTTAGGGGGAGTTCGGTGTTTGTTATTGCGACCATCAGCGGCAAGGATGCCGCTGATGAGCCTACAGGGAAGTATTCACGGCGTGTCGCAATAACAAATGCCGAACTCCCTGACACACTACCTAAGATATACAAACCCGTTTTTGTAAGTGCTAATTTTTTTACTTTTGCGTGAACATGAATTCGGTACTTACCATGGTGACACGCCGTAAATACATCCCTGTAGGCTCAACAGCGACATCCGTGTCGCTGATGGTCACCATGGTAAGTACCGAAATCATGTCGGCAAGAATGGAGTATTGAAATGAAAAATTTAAGTGCGGATTTTGAAGGTGTGGGCAGGTTGGAAGAAATTGCCACTAAAGAGTTTTTGGCGGGTATGCCAAAAGCAGAACTGCATATGCATATTGATGGAGCGCTATCGCCAGCCATGATGTTCGCGCTGGGTGAAAGGAATCACGTCAAACTACCTTACAAATCCGTCGCAGAAATTGAAGCCGCCTATCAGTTTACTAACCTGCAAAGTTTTCTTGATCTGTTATATCAAGGTGCTTCGGTACTTAAGCACGAACAGGATTATTATGATCTGACGCGGGATTATTTTGCCAAATGCAAAGAGGATAATGTTGTTCATACCGAGCTGTCGTTTGATCCACAAACCCACACCGAGCGTGGTATTGCTTTCGATACGGTGATCAGTGGGATTTTGCGGGCGATGGAGGATGCGCGGAAGGAGTGGGGGATCAGTTCTAAATTGGTGATGGATTTTCTGCGGCATTTAAGTGCGGAGAACGCGATGCAGACGCTGGAGCAGGCGTTGCCGTGGAAGGATAAGATTATTGCAGTGGGGCTGGATAGTTCTGAAATGGGGCATCCGCCGAGTAAGTTTACTGAGGTGTTTTCCCGTGCACGTGAAGAGGGGTTTCGGGTGGTGGCTCATGCGGGTGAGGAGGGGCCGCCGGCGTATATTTGGGAGGCAATTAATTTGCTGAAGGTGGATCGCATTGATCATGGTGTACGTTCGGATGAAGATCCGGCGTTGATGAACTATCTGCGCGAAACGCAGATTCCGTTGACTGTGTGTCCGCTGTCTAACGTTCGTTTATGTGTATACGACAAGATGCAGGATCACAATCTATTTACCTTGATGGATGCGGGGTTGCGGGTGATGGTGAACTCGGATGATCCCACCTATTTTGGCGGTTATCTGAATGATAATTTCTTTGCACTGGCCGATGCGTTTCCGATGACGCGCGCCCAGGCATTGCAGTTGGCCCATAACAGTTTTACGGCCAGTTTTATCAGTGATGCTGAAAAAACACACTTCCTTAAACAGCTTCAGAATTATGCGGTAACGCATTAAGAGTTAATTCATGCTTGATATCAATATCCTTGCTGCGCGGGTTATGAACTGGTGCGATCAATTAGCCGCGATCAGTGCGAGCCCGGAGGGCATCAGCCGTTTTTATTTAACGCCGGAGCATCGCCGTTGCAATGAACAAGTAGCGGAGTGGATGAAGCAGGCCGGCATGACCACCTGGACGGATGCGGCGGGAAATTTGCTCGGGCATTACGCCGGCGCAACAGATGATGCAAAAATTTTGTTGCTCGGCTCCCATCTGGATTCCATTCCCAACGCCGGCCGTTACGACGGTATCCTTGGTGTGTTGTTAGCAATTGCGGCTGTAGAACAGTTGCACACGGACAATATCAAATTGCCGTTTGCTATCGAAGTTGTCGGCTTCGGTGATGAAGAGGGCACACGTTTTGGCAGTACCTTGTTGGGCAGTCGCGCCCTGGCGGGTACCTGGAATCCGGCGTGGTGGTCGCTCGCTGATCGCGACGGTATCTCACTCGCAGATGCGTTCAAGGAATTTGGTTTACAGCCGGACCACATCGGCACGGCAGCGTTAAAAAGTGCGGATTTGCTCGCGTACCTTGAAGTGCATATTGAACAGGGGCCGGTTCTGGAAGACACGGACCATGCCCTGGGAATTGTGACCTCCATTGCCGGCGCGCGGCGTTTTCATATTGATGTAAAAGGCTATGCCGGCCACGCAGGCACGGTACCCATGCATATGCGCAAAGATGCGTTATTAGGTGCGGCATTGGGTGTGGAATTAATCGAACGACTTGCCCGCGAAAACGGTGTGGTAGCGACGGTCGGGCAATTGGAAGTCTGGCCCGGTGCAGTAAATGTGATTCCCGGTCGTGCGCGCTTTTCGATTGATATCCGCTCGGGTGATGATGATCGGCGCGATGAAACCCTCGCAAAAATTCAGCATGAATTTTCCGATATTTGTAAAAGCCGGCAGCTCAGTTGTAACTGGACCGAAATTCACAACGCGCCGGCAGTGCTATGCGCTGACTGGATTCAGGGTGTGCAGGCTCAAGTGTTGGAAGACATGAATCTCGAACCGGTGCGGCTGATGAGCGGCGCCGGTCATGATGCCATGGCCATGGCCGAGATTACTGACGTGGCGATGTATTTTGTTCGTTGTAAAGGCGGGGTGAGCCATCATCCGGATGAATCGGTGATGGTGGAAGATGTGGCGCTTGCGCTTGATGCGCTGACCAGAACGTTATTGAAATTTGGTGCCCACGTGAATTTATAAATTGTCGTTATATTTTGCCGGCGAATGTCGGATTACGCCTTTGGCTAATCCGACCTACATATTGGCACGCCCCCTGTCTGTAGGTCGGATTAGCGCAGCGTAATCCGACACCCAACCCAATCGAAGCAACCGTTGTAATCAAATTAACAAAACCCAATCCCATCAAAACAACCCAATGTTGTGAGGCAAAAAAAAGCCCCCGACAAGCGAGGGCTTTTTCATCACCTTTTACCCATCACACACCGGTACGTTTCTTTAACGCATCCTTGATGGTATCGCCCATCTTGCGCACGGCTTTTTCGGTGGTTTCCCAATCGATACAGGCATCGGTAATCGATACGCCGTATTTCAGATCACACAAGTCCGCCGGAATACTTTGATTTCCCGCGCCGATATTACTTTCCACCATCAAACCGATGATCGACTGGTTACCTTCCAGAATCTGGTTGGCCACATTCTCCATCACCAGGGTCTGTAACTCGTGGTTCTTGTTGGAGTTGGCATGGCTGCAATCCACCATAATATTCGGCACCAGTTTGGCCTTCGCCAGCTCCTGCTCACACACCGCCACGCTCACCGAATCGTAATTCGGCTTGCCATTCCCACCGCGCAATACCACGTGACCGTAGGTATTACCTTTGGTGTGAATGATCGACACCTGGCCTTCGGTATTAATGCCCAGGAAACGGTGCGGCTTGGACACAGATTGCAATGCATTGATCGCCACCGTCAGGCCACCATCGGTACCGTTCTTGAAACCCACTGCCGACGACAGGCCACTGGCCATCTCACGGTGCGTCTGGGACTCTGTCGTCCGCGCACCGATAGCTGACCAGCTGATCAAATCCTGCAAGTACTGCGGCGAAATCGGGTCCAGCGCCTCGGTAGCGGTAGGCAAACCAATCTCGGCAATATCCAGCAACAACTTGCGGCCGATATGCAAACCTTCCTGAATCTTGAACGAATCATTCAGATACGGATCGTTGATCAAACCCTTCCAGCCCACGGTGGTACGAGGCTTCTCAAAATAGACGCGCATGACGATATAAATAGTATCGCTGACTTCCTCAGCGAGCTTTTGCAAACGTTGGGCATAATCTTTCGCCGCCTCAACATCATGGATAGAGCAGGGGCCAATCACCACAAAAATACGGTGGTCCTTGCGATCCAGAATATTGCGAACAGTAGCGCGGCCTTGGGTCACAACGGCACGGGCTTTATCGCTCAAAGGGAGTTCCTGCTTGAGTGTAGCGGGCGAGATTAACAATTCCTGAGATACCACGTTGAGATCGTCTACTTGTGCGTCTGTCATTACATGCGTCCGTCGAAAAGGGTAAGTACGCGGCTATTCTACTGAAAAACTGGCGTTCATTGTGGATGTTTTTATCAATGGAATATATAGGGTGTGGCAATTGAATTTAAAGGGCTGATAGTAAAAATTGGTGTTAGTACATGGTTTTCCGCAACACTTTTAGAAAAATATCCCATTGCCTATTCGCTGGCAGAGAGGAATATCGGGAACAGGGTCCGAGACCATCGGAGGCATGGATGCCGACGTTGAGCCTACACGGAAGTATTCACGGCGTGTCTCGGACCCTGTTCCCGATATTCCTACCCAAATAAAATTTTTTGTCACTTCCCTGTCAACCGATTCCCCTCAACCCCGTTAATACCCCTGAAAGCGCGAAAAACCTCTCGCGCATCCAATGAAACCATCAGGAGAATCACCATGAACAAGTCCATCTTATCAATTGCACTGGTCCTCACTGTCGCCGCCACCAGCGCCCAGGCTGAGCGACGTAATATTCTTGACCGCACCGTTATCAACGCCACCGCTAATGGCAGCATCACCCGTCAGATCGAACGCCGTCCCACCGACAGTGGCGCAACCCGCGAAGTCACCCGCACCAACGCCCAAGGCGAAACCACCACACGCAGCAACGCCATGGTGCGTGACAATGAAGCCGGCGTCGCCACGCGTACAGTCTCCGGTATAGCCTTTGATGGCACATCATATGCCGGTGAGCGGGTAATCAGCCGCACGGAAAATGGCCTGGAGCGGGTGAGCAACTACAGCGATTCTGCCGGTAATAGCCGCTCCGGTTCAGGTTCGCTAACCGTCGATAAAGAGGCGGGGACTATCAGCAAGGAGATGTCAGCGACGCGCACCAATAGTGAAGGAGAAACCACCAGTGTGTCCGGCGATAGCTTGCTGGCGCGTACTGATGACGGGTTCACCCGGACGTCCAGTCATACCGACGCCAGTGGCAATACGCGCACTCGCTCGGCTGATGTCAGCGTCAATAAAGACGAGGGCAGTTTGACCAAATCGGTGACGGCGTCCGGACCCAATGGCCAGGCCAGCACGACCACCAGCGTCAAACGTGAGCGTAGCGTGGACAGCGCGGCTGAGTAAAATATCGCGGGCGCGGCAGGCAGCTGTCGTGCCCGGATACCCGGGGGAAACGGTGCAGCGCGTACAACAGAAATAGTCGCTAAACTGTCGGTCAACAAACGGTGCTCGTTCAATCTCACTTACGGAATCAGAATGCTTGCCAGAATCACACCCATCAATGCGGCAACCGCTGAATCGGAAGGGCATCCGCAAACCATGGATGGTTTTCTCGCTCAGGTAGAGCGACGCGCATATCGCACGGCATTGATGACAACCCGACGCGCGGCAGATGCGCTCGATATTGTGCAGGATGCGATGTTGCAACTGGTGCAACATTACCGCGCTCGCCCGCAGGAAGAGTGGCCCTTGCTGTTTCAACGGATTTTGAATAACCGCCTCATGGATTGGCACCGGCAGCAAACACGCCAGCGCAAATGGTTTTGGCAGTCAGCAAGGGCAGACGATGATGAGTCCGATGATCCCATGCTGGCAGTCGCCGATGAAAAGGAGATCAATCCTGCCGATTTATTGGCCCGGGCGCGGGATGTGGAGCGGGTGATTCGGGTGCTGGAAGCCTTGCCTCTGCGCCAGCGACAAGCCTTCACACTGCGCGCCTGGGAGGGCTTTGATGTGGCGGCGACGGCGCAGGCAATGGAATGCAGCGAAGGCAGTGTGAAGACCCATTATTTTCGTGCGCTGCACAGCTTGCGCGCCGCATTGAGTGACGATGAACCATCACAGCGGAACAACCCCGGCGGAGAAAACCCATGACTAACGATCCTCATCAACCCACGAGCGAGCGCGACGAGCAGCTCAGTCGCCAGGTGGCGGACTCGCTGGAGCGCAGTCTTGATGATCTGGACGAGCACACCCTGGCGCAGTTGGCGCGAGCGCGGCGCACGGCGATCACCCATCGCTCCTATAAACGGGAATGGATGGGCGGCCTGGCAGTCGCGGCCAGTGTGGCGGCGTTGGTTGTTGTACCCATGGTCGGCCAGTTTGATCAGGCAAATCCCCAGCCGGATGCACAGGACCTCAACATGAGTTATTTGCAGGAAGATCCACAAATGCTGCTCGACATGGAGATGTTATTAGCCATCGGGGAGAGTGACATTGAAAGCTAATTATCTGCATATCGGTTTTTATTTGTGCTTAAGCGGCTCCGTCGTTTACGCGGCAGATGTGCAAGCACCTTCCGCCGAATTCTGGCAATACATGCTGGAATTCAGCAACGAAAAAGGGGAGGTCATCGACCCCATGGAGTTCGCCCAAATGCAACAACTACCGGACAATGCGGACGCAACCCGAGCCGCAGACTCTTCAACCAGCAATCCGCACTCATCAGTCGCTGCGGAGGAATGATCGCCATGAAAACTTTTACGCTGATTATGATCTTGTTAACCGGTATCAACTGCGCCTGGGCGGCTGAGGATACCGACTGGAAAAACCTGAGCGCAGAACAGCAACAATTGCTGCAGGCGATGCAACCGCGCTGGGATTCGCTCCCGGTTGAGCAGCGTCAGCAATTGCTGGTACGTGCGGAAACATTCCAGACTATGTCACCGGAACAACGCCAAAATCTCATGAACCGTTTCCAGCGTTGGCAGCAATTGTCGGATGAAGAAAAAGCGACGCTGCGGACACGCTATGAAACCTTTAAAAATTTGTCACCGGAACAACAGGAGGATTTGCGCAAGCGTTTCCAATGGTTCCAGTCCTTGCCGGTGGAACAACAGGATGCCTTGCGTAACCGTTGGCAATCCCTGACTCAGGAACAACGTGATCAATTGCGCGAACGTTTTCGTGATCTTAATCGCGAACAGCGCCAATTGACTCGCGAACGTTTACTGAACCTGCCGCGTCTGCGGCAATAACCTTAACCACATTGAATGTTCGGGAGTGAAGCTCACTCCCGATGACGAGTTTTGTTCAAAATTTCTGTAACACAGGAGTTTCACCATGAATAACAAAATTGCTTCCTGGAAATATTGTTTAACCTTGGGTTTGGTTTGTGTAAGCACACCGACACTGGCGCAAAGCGGTGACATCGTACACTGGGGGATGGACGTGCGCGCACAACGCGAACACCAGAGTTTCGACAACAGCGATGCCGACCTGAACACCGTCAGCCTGCAGCCCTATGTGCAGGCGGGCAAATGGGACATCAGCCTGAGTCTGCCCTGGCAAAGTATTGAAGGTGAATATTTTGTTAACGGCTTTCAACCGACGCCATCGCGCATTTGCCAGCGGTTAAGTTCGCTGACGGATTTGCAGCGGCAACTGTTGATCAATCGCGGCCGGGTAACTGGTGAACAACTGGATTATTGTGACCAGCAAACCACAGAGCCGGAAGCGGTGAGCGATTCGGTGTCGGGCATGAGCGATATCTCCCTGTTCGCGCGCCGCACCACGCAATTGGATGATGCAGGCATTTGGCTGGGCAGCATCGGCCTGGGTTACAAATGGGACAATGGCGACGAAGATACCGGGATCGGCAGTGGCACCCGCGATACCACCCTGGATTTCACCTTGAGTGGATTACAAGGCAATTGGTTGGGCTATGTGGCGGTGGGTTATGTATGGATTTCCGGAGGCGTGGCTTACTCGGAACCGGGCGATGAAGAAGGTGAAGTGATTAATTACGGTTACGACAATTACGCCTATGCCACGGTTGACGGCGGTTATAAATTCACACCCTGGTTAACCCTGGGTGCCAGTGCCAATACCCAGCAAGCTTACATTCCCGGTGGCGATGATGTGGAGTGGTTGAGTGCCTACGCCAATGTGCGGTTGTTTGAAAAATTTCGTGTGCGGGCTTATGTGAATGATTACCTTGATATTGCGGGTTATCCCGAGCAGGAGTTTGGTGCGAGTGTGACGTATTCGTTTTAATACCGTTTTAGTGTCGGGTTACGTGGCTGCGCCACTAACCCGACCTACGGCAGTCTTTCTCACCAGTAGGTCGGATTAGCGGCGTAGCCGCGTAATCCGACACCTCTTGCTCCAACACACCTCCTATCCCGACGACTCCCACGCCATTCCAGGAAATTCCCATTCCGCCTAAAAAAATTTCCTACCGGTTGTCGAATCCAGCATCTACCATTCGACTAGGTTATGAGTTTTATCATTGCGTGCCTGAAGCGCGTTAACATTAGCCCCATAATCAAACGAAAGAGGACAACACAATGAAAGTGATGGTTATCGTCAAAGCAACCCCCAGCTCTGAAGCCGGCATTATGCCCAGCACCGAATTATTGGAAGCCATGGGAAAATACAATGAAGAATTGGTGAATGCCGGGATCATGCTGTCCGGCGATGGCTTGCAGCCCAGCTCAAAAGCCGTGCGCGTACATTTTTCCGGTAACAACCGCACCGTGACCGACGGTCCTTTTTTAGAAACCAAAGAATTAATCGCCGGCTTCTGGATGTGGCAAGTAAAATCCATGGAAGAAGCTATCGAGTGGGTAAAACGCTGCCCCAATCCCATGCTGGAAGATTCCGATATCGATATCCGCCCGGTGTATGAGCTGGAAGATTTCGGTGATAACGTCACCCCGGAGATCGCCGAACACGAACAAAAGCTGCGTGAAAAACTGGAAAAACAATCCCAGGCCTATTAATAACCCGTGGTTGTCATCCCGTAGGTCGGATTAGCGCAGCGTAATCCGACACCACACTATAAAATAAGTCGGATTGACTCCTACAATCCGACTTATTTTTCTGCAACATTGTCCTCACCCTTATCACAACTCCACCTCAACCCACCGGTTCTCCTTCAACCCGGGAAAATACAAAGCCGTTCGCGTCTCCCGTCCATCCATCGCCGCAAACCATTCACGGTAGCGCGCCAATTGTTCGCGATAACTCTCAACTTCCTGCGCAACAAAGTCCGCTTCGGTCTGGTTTTGCACGGGTTCACTGCTTTTGTAATCCACAATCCACCGCACACCCTCAGCAATAAACGTGCGGTCGATAATCGATTCACGCAAACGATCACTCTGTTGATACAACGCCAGCTCACAAGCACTTTGCTCGTGGGAATGATCCAGCAGCCACCGGCCTTTAGGGTCGTATAAAGTGTGCTGCACCGCTTGATAAATACGTTCCATGGCCTGGGCCAATTCCGCACCCATCCAGCCGGATTGACGCAATTGAATCTGCCAGAAAGGTGTCTGGCTGTTTAAATAACGCGTAACATTTTCTTCAGTTAATCCATGTACCTGATTGCGCTCGGTGATCACTTGCAGAGCGCGATGGATCAGCGTGCCGGTGTGGCGAGCCAGGCGATTGCTGCGCGTCTCCGGTTCCGGCAGATTTTCATCATCATCGTACTCATGGCCGCGATACTGTTTGAGCAGGCTGACATCGGTGAGCTGAGGCAGTTGCCATTCCGGTGTCAAACGCAGGATGTGTTGTAAACCCGGTTGCGCAATTGCCAGGGTTAATTGCTGGGCGGGTGGTGGGGACTTTACCGATAACAATTGCGCGTCTGCTTTTACCTGTTCCCAGATACTGGCCAACAATGCGTTTTTATTGGGCGTTGCGAGGACATCATCTTTTTGTTTTACACAGGCCAATAAATGCAAACGTTGTATCGCGCGGGTACAGCCAACATACAACAGACGTGTTGATTCGTAAGCTTGTTGTTTTTCTTTTTCGGCGCGCATAAACCGGTAGATGGGGCTGTGATCTTCACCGGTGGCGGCCAGCGGGCCGAGCAGTAACTGGTTTTCGCCCTGGGCGTCCAGGCGTTCCTGCCACATCAGCAACTCGTTGTCGTCGCGGCGTGGCAAACGATCCAGGCCCGGAATAATCACCGTATCAAACTCCAGACCTTTGGATTTGTGGATGGTCATCACCTGCAAGCGCGGGTCGGCGTCGGCGCGTGGTTTGGCAAAGAGTTTTTGCACTGCTGTGTCGAACGCCTGCCAATCGCGAATACCGCCGCCTTCGTCGTGGCGTTCAAGCAGCGCAAAATAACTGGCCGCGTTCTCACTGTCGTTGCTGTCGAGCAATACCGCCGGCCCACCCAGCGCCAACCATACGCCTTCGATCCACTGGCGCAATGGCTTGCGTCGCCGTTGACGCAACGCGGATTGCAGAACCGTCATCAATCGTGCGAGTAATTTTTTTCCTGCAGCACTTAAGGAGTCGATATGAAGGTGGTGCTGCAGTTGCTGCCAGATCACCGGATAACCACTTTCCTTGACACGCGGGCTGAGTTCGCCGAGATCGGCATTGGCCAGCGCATGGAGGTCGTGCAGATTCAAGCCGCACCAGGGCGCGCGCAGCAATGCAAGCCAGGCGATACGATCCTCGGGATGCAAGAGCGCACGGGTCAGCGACATCAGGTCCACAATCGCCATGCGGCTGGCGAGACTGTCGATATCGGTGGCTTGCCAGCGCAACCCCGCCGCACTTAGCGCCGGTAAAATTTGTGCGAGGTGCGTGCGGGTGCGCACCAGGATAGCAACCGTACCCTCCGGATTATCGCGGCGCGCCTGTTGCACCAGTTGCACCACCTGATGTGCTTCGCTGTGCTGTGCGTCCTGTTTCCCTTGAAGACTGTCTTCGTCGTCTTCGTTCTTGTCACCGTTGGTGTACGTGCAGGCAAAAAAAGTCACTGCGGTATCGGGCAAGGGTTTATTGAATGCAATGGACGGTGAATATCTCACCGCGCCGCGACTGATATCATCCTGCGCTGGAAAAGCGCAATGAAAGGTGCTGTTTACCCACTTCACGATCTCGGCTTGTGAGCGGAAATTCACACGCAAATCCAACGCCTGCAAATCCACCGTACCAATCCCGCGCTGGCGCGCATCGAGAAATAAACCGACATTTGCGTTACGAAAACCGTAACAGGATTGCATGCCGTCGCCCACAATAAATAAGGTTCGTCCATCGTCGGCTTGCCAGCCCGCCGTGAGTTTTTCCAGTAAGCGCAATTGTGGGCTGGCGGTATCCTGGAATTCATCCACCAGGATATGACGGATGCGGTAATCCAGTTGCAGCGCAATATCACTGGGGGCATCGTCGTCACCCAGGGCCAATAAAGCGGCCTGGGAAATTGCGCTGTAATCGGTAGCGCCGAGTTGTTTAAACACCAGGGTTAATTGCGCAACCAGTAAGGGTAAGAGGCGCGTCAGGCTGTCGAGCAATTGCCATTGCGCATCTTCGTAAACCGATGTGGGTAAACCGCGAATGCCGTGCAGTAATTCGGCACACGCCGGTTGGGTTTCCTGCAAGGCGCCGATCAAAGCTGAAAAACGTTCTTTCAATGCGGCGCTTTCTTTGCCGGGTGGAAACCCCTCATTCTTGGTCAGGCGCGCACGATAGCTGCCGGTGTTGGTTAACAGCAGGTCAGTAAACGCCACCCATTGTTCCACCGCCTTCGGTTCACACAAAGGTAAGCCGGTGACGCCGAGTAAATGACGGATGCGATGTTTTTGTGGTGTTTCCTGTTCCAGATTGGTAGCAGCCTGATCAGCGATGGCACAGAGTTCGCTGGCATGTAATTGCAAACAGTGTTGTACCTGTTGCAGGTGCTCGACAATAACCTGATGCAGGGTTTGTTCAAGGTAATCCCGCGCGTGTTGTTGGCGTGCCTGCAATAACACTTCCAGCCATTGTTCGCGTTTGGCGAGCAGCGCGACGAGCAAGTTTTCGATGCTGGCGAGGTTGTTGTCGAGATGGCGCAACAGACGTGCGAGGTCGTCGCGCAACGGGGAATCCTGTTCCAGCAAATTAAAAAATTCGCGTACAGCCAAACGGTAAGCACTATCTGCGTCATCCAGCGTGTCGGGTTGTGCACCCAGGCCGCTGGCCAATGGTAATTGTTTGGTGATCGAACGGCATAAACTGTCGATGGTTTGCACACGCAAGCGCTGCGGACTGAACAATAAATTCCATTGTAATTCCCGGTCGCGTTGCAACACCGCGCGTGCGAGGGTCCAGGTCAGGCGTGCATGGGGATTGTCCGGCTCCGGTTGCTCCGCTGCCTGCCATAAAGCTTGCAGAATTCGGTCCTGCATCTCGCCGGCTGCTTTGCGGGTAAAGGTAATGGCGAGCACTTCTTCCGGTGCCTCGCAATGGGCGAGCAAGGTTAATACCCGTTGTGTCAACAAGCCGGTTTTGCCGGAGCCGGCGGGTGCAGAGACCGCAAAAGATTGTGTGGGATCAAGGGCGGCACGGCGTGCGTCGATATCCGGTGGTGCGTCGGGTGCAAAACTGGCGTGGGGCAAGTGTTCGAGGTTCATGCTTGCTCCTCTACGACGGGCACCTGGCCCGCGTCCAGCAGTTCACTGACCGCGTCCATCTCCAGCACGCGGTTGAGTGGTATTAAATCCGTTGCGTATTGCATGGCAGCCTGATCTTTAAAATCCACGCGTGCATCGCCCGCAATAAAATCCTGCGCGAGCTGCTGCAAGCAGGTTTGCCACTCAGCGAGTTGTTCCGGCCATTCGAGTGGCGGTGGCTGGATGCCGTCATGAGCCACCGACAATTGTCCGGTGCCGATCCACTGTGCAGCTTTTGCATTGATTTGTGCAAAGGCAATGGCGGCTACCGGGGTATGATGACTCACGGCATAAAGCGGCAGCTGCGGTTCGTCGGGGCGTTCGCCGAGCCAGCTTTTTAATTTGGGTGAACCGGTTTTGTAATCAATCAACAACAGTTCGCCGTTTTCCAGTTGATCGATGCGATCAATGCGCAGTTGCAGGTTCAAACCGGCAAAATTCACGCTGTGTTTTTCTTCTATGGCAATCACGCTAAACGGCGGACGCGTTTTTTCCTGTTCCAGCCACTCGTTCAACAAGCGCGCGAGCCGTTCCTGCTCCAATGCGCAATAAAAGCTTCCCAGTTCTGCCGGGCGGTGTTGTTGCACCGGGCGTATGGCCTCGGCAGCGGCGGTGTTAATTAACTGTTGTAACTCATCGGCAGACAGCGCAAGCAACTGGTGAGAATTACCCAACGTGCGCCAGATAATAGCCAAGGCATCGTGCAACATGTTGCCGCGTTCAATGGCAGAAAAACCTGCCACGGGTTCGTTGATTTGTTCAGCACCGAGGCGCAGGCGCGCAAACGCATTAAACGGACAGGCGGCCTGTTGCTTGAATAGATTACTGCCACCGCGCACGGGTTGGTCATTCAATAACAGGCGCGGGCCGTGAGCGCTGTGCACCAGTTGCCAGTGTTTAACCGCTGCAATGGTGCGTGCGTTTTGTTGTGTGCAATTGCGGCTCGCCGGTACCAGCGCCGTGATCGCAGTTTCAGGTATATCGCGAATTAATGCGCTGGGCCGCAATTCATTTTCTGCATCGCTGTGCGCAGAACTGAACACCACCTGCGCCGCACAATGACGATAATTTTCTGTCAACGCCTGGGCAAAGATTAATTCGCGCTCGGCGCTGGCATGAGGCATCTGGTGATCCCGTTGCAACGACACCGGCAGCAACGGATTGGGTGCAGGGACCGGCGGCCACTGGCGATGATGCAGGCCCATCACCCAGCAATGACTGAAACGCAAACCGGCACCTTCCAGTGCACCGAGGATTTGAATGGGTGAGTCCGGGGTTTGCGCCTGGAAGGGCGTCTTGCCGGCGAGGTTGCGCAGTTGTTTCAAGGCGTGGTAGTGATCGAGCCGTAAACCGGTGCTGTCGAGCGTGGCAAATTCATCCAGTACCTGATGCCAGAGTTTAACTTGCTGAAACTCCTGGCTATCAAGACGACGTGTGCCGGGCCAGTTCAACAAGGTTAATTGTTGTTGAAAAAAATCCACCCAGTAGGCGGCGGTATGTTGGCCGAGACTGCCGCGGCGCTGGTTTTCCAACGCGATCAAACCCGCAGCAACATTATCGGGCGCCGTGACTTTTAACGCGTCAGACAGTTTGCGACAGTGGTAACGCAAATCTGTCGCACTGATCATAAACTTGCCTTGCCGGCGTAACGCGTCACACACTCCGGCACGCAGCGTCCATTCATTCTCGGCATCGCCAAAAAAAGGTGATTGCAACAGATCACACACGCTGTCCAATTCCCAGGGGCCGCGCGTGAGGTTGAGTAATTCCAGTGCGGCGTGAATAATCGGCGTGGCGGCGAGCGGTGTACCGGCAGAAAAATTAAACGGCAAGGTGTAACGCGGTTGGTCCGGCATCTTTGCGAGCGGTTCAAAGACATCGGTGAACAAGCGCTCTACCTGATCGCGACATTGTCCGAGGTTGGGCACGATGATTCCGATCACAGCATCCGGATTTTCTTCCAGTATTTGTTTAGCCCACAGCGCCGCCGTGCCGATTTCCGTTTCATCATCAACCGTGCTCACGCGATCAATGCGATTATTTGTAATGCGATGGGGTGGTAATAAACGGATCTCCGGCGTGGCCTGGTGTAACAGGTGATTGATCAACGGCGGAATATCATCAAAACCTTGCAGATAAATACGCGGCGGACGTGACAACACGCCCTCGGCAAAAGCGTTGCCGATAATGTCGTAGGATTGTTCTTCGGTGATTAATTGCATCTGCGCAAGGCGTGTATTGAAATCTCCTGACCAACTCATGAAGTGCAGGGTATTCTGATTTTCAAATGCTGTTAAAACAGCCTCACCTAATTGCCACAAGGCGAGGTTGCGCAAGGCACTGTCCGCGCTTTGGGCGAGGGGCTCCGGTTGCAGCAAGGCGTCGCTGACACTGGAATGCGTGATGACCTCTTCCCACAGGTATTGCCGTTGCAAGGCGCTGGCAATCATCACCTGGCTCGGTGCGTACGCCTGATCCTGCAATTGGTGCCAGCATTCCCGCAGCCACTGATTCAGCGGATAAATAGCTGGCGCAGCCCACACCGTTTTGCCCTGCGTTTGTTGATACACGCCATAAGCGCGCAGGATGTGATTGCGCAGGCGATTATTGGCCGTGAGAATAATGTCGCCGTCATGCAAGGCGGGGAGCAGGGGAGTGATATCAAATAATGCAGCGACCATGCCGGAACCTGTGCAAATCATCGATTATTGGAGTGGCGTTATCATCGCACAGCACTATTGCCATGGCTACGCCCTCCGGCGAAGGCTACGCCTGTCAGCACTCACAGGTAATTTCCTGTGATGCTTTTAGCAGGCCACAATCTCAATATTTTCCAGCGCAAAATCGCGCAACGCTGTACGTAATAATTCCACATCGCGGGTCGCCTTGGTGAACAATGCCAGATGACCGTGACGAACATCGGTATGAGCAACAGGCGGTTGTTGCTGCAACAAAAACTCCACGCGCCGGGCGATGGCTTCGCCGGAATCGATCAATTGAATTCCCTCGGGCAAGCTGTGGCGCAATTCATCTTTCAACAAAGGAAAATGGGTGCAGGCAAGTACAATGGTGTCCAGTTCTGTACTGCGTGGTGCGGTATAAAAAGGCGCTACAATCGCGGCAATTTTTTCCGGTGCAACGATTTCACCGCGCAATTTTTGTTCGGCCAGTTGCACCAGTTCACTGCTGCCGACAGAGATCACCGTGCAGTGTGCCGCGTGTTCTTTGATCAAGTCATGGGTATACGGTCGAGCCACGGTCGCCGGTGTGGCCAACAAACCAATGACTTTGCTGCGCGATTGTAAGGCGGCCGGTTTAATTGCCGGCACCACACCGACAATCGGTTGGGAGAAATGGCTGCGGATGTGCGGTAATGTCAGTGTGCTGGCGGTATTGCAGGCCACCACAATCATATCCACCGGACCATAACCTTGTTCAATATGTTGCAACAATGCGTGCAGGACCTGATCAACGCGCGCAATTAACTCGCTTTCAGCTTTTGTGCCGTAGGGAAACGCGGCGTTGTCAGAGGCGTAAAGGTATTGGCAGTGGGGTAAGCGTTGCTGAATTTCATGCATAACACTGAGGCCACCCACGCCGGAATCAAAGACGAGGATGCGCGGCTTGTGCTGTATGGCGTTCATTTAGCGGATTAATTTCCCTGGATTTTAAAAAGTTTCTGGTGCTGCTCACTGGAGATACCCGGCGATGGCTCGTTTAATGTCTGACGGGACAGCAAACCGGCAATGGCAAAATAATACTTGCGATCTTCGGCAGAAAAAATATCCATGCGTGCGATCTCGTAAGCGCGCAGCAGCGCCGTGCGCGCACTGTCATACAGACCCAGTTCCCACAGGCACTGGCCGAGACGCAGGTGGATAAAGGGCGCTTGCGCCATCTGCGGGCAACACAATGCGGATTGCAGTGCTTCGCGGCCCGGCTGGTATTGGCCGGAACGAAAATAGCCATCGCCGATGGCCGTCAATACCCAGCCGGCTTCAACCCAATCGGTTTGCGGCTTGGGCAGAAGCAGCCAGGCTTGATAGAATAGCCGCAGCGCTGCCTTGTAATCACCGGCATCGTAATGCTGGTATCCGGCAGCACAAAGCTGGCGGATCTTGCGGGTGAGCGCGGGATCGGTGGAAGACATGATACCTTGAACCAAGGGATACGTGGGATGGCGATTGTATTGGGCCATTCACCCGGTATACAAGCGCATCCACAGATTCAGTGAACTACCGCACCAAAGCGCGCCTCGCTGGCCGGATTACGGCCAGTATTCCGGCACCGGCCGATAACTGCAATAGGAAAGACCTTTGGATAATCACACTATCATCTTGCTGGCCGCCACCTTCGGTGGGCTATTGATCGGCGTTTTGCTCAGCGTATTGCTGTTGCGTCGGCGCATCGACGATGCCGTCTTCAGTCGTACCCGTGAACTCGAGTCCGAACTGGCGAACCGCCAAAGCACGTGGGATCTGCGTGAAGCGGGGCTGACGCGCGAACTCGATTACCTGCGCAACCAGCAAGATGAATTAAAATCCCTGGCGCGCGAGGGCGAAAATCTGCGCGCGCAACAGCAACAACAACTGGGCGACCTGCGGCAGGAATTGGCGGCGGCGCGTGAGAAATTGCAATTCCTGGGCGATGTGCAACAGCAGTTGCGTCAGAGTGAGCAGGCGGCCCACACAGCGCATAATGAATTGACGGAGTTAAAAACCCGGCTTGAACAGGAACGGCGCAACTTTGCTGAACAACTCAAACTCTTGCAGGATGCCAAACTGGATTTGAGCAAAGAATTTGAAAATATCGCCAATAAAATCTTTGATCACAAACAGCAACAATTTTCCAACAGCAGCAAGAGTCTGCTCGAAACCACGCTCGACCCATTGCGCCTGCAACTCAACGAATTTCGCCGCAAGGTAGAAGACGTCTACGAAAAAGAAACCGCTGATCGCAACCGACTGGCGGGCCAGGTGCTGGAGTTGCAAAAACAAACCCAGAAAATCGGTGAAGATGCGATCAACCTCGCCCAGGCCCTCAAAGGCAATTCCAAGGTGCAGGGTAATTGGGGTGAGGTGGTGTTGGAACGGTTGCTGGAGCAATCCGGCCTGCAAAAAGGCCGCGAATACGACACCCAAATCAGTTACACCAGTGAAGCCGGTAACCGGCGTATGCCCGACGTTATCGTGCATCTGCCGGAGAACAAAGACATCATCATTGATGCCAAGGTCTCTTTGGTGGATTACGAAAAATACTGTAATACCGACGATGACCTGGAACGCCAGCGCTATTTGACGGCCCATGTAGCGTCCTTGCGTAATCACATCAAGCAACTCAGCATCAAGGATTATGAAAAACTCGATGGCGTAAAGTCACTGGATTTTGTGTTTATCTTTGTGCCGGTTGAAGCGGCCTTTCTGCTCGCGTTGCAACATGAGCCGGGCTTGTCTCATGAGGCTTATGATCGACGCATCATCTTAGTTAGCCCTACCAATCTGCTGGCGATTCTGCGTACAGTGGAAAATATCTGGCGCTACGAAAAACAAAATCGCAATGCCGAACGTATTGCCCGCGATGCCGGTGCACTGCACGATCAGTTTGTTTTGTTGCTGGATTCCCTCGACAACATCGGCAACTATCTGGACAAAACCCGCGAAGCCTACGACACCGCACGCAAGCGTTTGCAGACCGGGCGCGGCAACCTGGTCAAGCGCGTAGACGACATCCGCCGTCTGGGTGCGAAAACCAAAAAGCGTATCAATCGCGAATTGATCGAAGACACACCGCTGGACGACGAGCAATTGCTTGAAGAACTGCCGGACGACTTGCCGGATGAGTCGACCGAAAGCGACAGTGATCCACGCCCGGAAGACACCATCTGATAAGAGGTTTACCCATGAGTCTTGAAATCATCCTGTTGATTATCGGTTTGATTATTGTGAGCATCCTGGCGGCGATTGCCGGGGTGCTGTTGTACAAAGTGCGCAAACAAAACCAGGCGCAGCGTCTCTTGCTGGCGGAGAAAGAACAGGCAATCAGGGAGCAGCGTGCGCATATCAATCGCAGTATTCAGATCCTTGCCCAGGCTTCCCAATCCGAAGATTTAACGTTAACCGAAGCCAGCATTCGTATTTCAGTATTACTCGACAGTCTTGGTGTGGGCGATGACGTGCGCGAAGAGTTCTCAGCCTTTTATCAATTGCGCAGCCTGACCGAGCACATCCCGATCCTGGACGGCTGGAAAAAATTAAGCCGCAAGGAGCAGATGCAATTTGATTTGCAGCGCATGAAACACGAAGCCAGTTACCGCGACTTTGTGCTGGATGCGGCGGTGCGCATTAAAGGGCGCGAATTTTAATTATTATTTGCGCCGCAGGATGGCACCACACTCAAGATGGTGGGTATAGGGAAATTGATCAAACACCGCAAAGTCGGTGATGTCGTGGGTTTTGGTGATGGTTTGCAGGTTTTCCCGCAGCGTGTCGGGATTGCAGGAAATATAAATAATATTGTCGAAGCCCTGGGTAATATCGGTGGTGAGCGGGTCCATACCCGCGCGCGGTGGATCGACAAAGATTGTACTGAAGTGATAGCTGTCCAGGTCGATATCTTTGAGGCGATAAAACGCCCGCACTTTATTCAACGCCTGGGAAAATTCCTCACTCGACATACGCGCCACCGCGACATTGGTGGCCTGGTTCAGGTTGATATTGTAAAGCGCGGAATTGACTGAGCTGGTCGCCACTTCCGTCGCCAGTACACGGTTAAAATTCTGCGCCAATGGCAAGGTGAAATTGCCGTTGCCACAGTACAGCTCCACCAGATCACCGCCAAAGTGACGGCTTTTGTTTACCGCCCACGCCAGCATATGTTCGCAAACCCTGGCGTTGGGTTGGGTAAAGCTGGCTTCAACTTGCTGGTAGTGAAAAATCTTATTGTTGACCTGGAGAGTTTCAATTACATAATCCCGATCAATCACTTCTTTTTGTCCGCGACTGCGGCCGACGATGGCGATGCCAAGCGTCTGGTGAAGTTGTGTTGCGGCCTCCCGCCAGTCGTCTTTCAATTTTTTGTGGTAAACGAGCGTAACCAGCGCCTGACCGCTGAGCGTTGTCAGGAACTCCACCTGGAACAGGCGTTGTCGCAATACCGGTGTACCCTGGATAGCAGCCAGTAATAACGGCATGAGGTGGTTAATCTGCTCTGAACCGACCGGAAAGTTCTCGATCGGGTAAGGCTTGCGATATTCACCGGGTTTGAACATGGCGTAACTGACCGTTTCGCCCTCGTGCCACATCTTGAATTCTGCGCGCATGCGGTAATGTTTTATCGGCGAGCGAAACACGTCGATGGCGGGCAATGAGAATTCAACAAAATCCTGCTGTAAGCGATTGAGTTTGTCGGCAAGTTGTTGTTCGTAGGCTTCGGGCGAGAAAGAATCAATAGTCATGCAGGTCATTCATAAGAGAGGGTGGAGCATAGTTTAGTCAACAATGTTCGGCTAACAATGATAACGGTGAGGTACCGCGCAAGGCGGCATAGCGCCGCCCATGATACGCCAGATTGATCAGGAAAGCCCGCCGCCGCCAGGGTTGCATCAGGGTTGTTGCGTCGTGCATTTGCCCCATTCGCAGCTCACCAGCGAGACAGGGACTGCGCCGCAATAGGACGCATAGGCTTCCCGGGGCCATTGGTTGTGCAGCACAATAAATTGCCCTTCAGGACACTCCTTTTTAAATTCTTCAGATAACACAAAATAGGAGCGACCATTCTCACGCTCGGTGGTGACGTCTCCCGCGAGGCTGGGCACCGGCACAACGCGGGTGGTATCACCGGTATATTGTTGTTGCAGGGCTAGCAGGTCTGCACGCGCCTGCTCGCTCGCAGCCAGGTCCATCTCCTGCTGTGCCAGGGTCTGGATACGTCGCACACAGGTTCTTTGCTGGTTGGTGAGGGTCCGTTGCTTGAGGTTCAATTCATCCGTCGCACGTTTTTTAGCGTTATAGGCCAACAACACCGCTGCTAACGAAATAGGCTGGCCGTTGTAACTGATAGCTTGTGAACCAAATTGCTTGGTGTAGTAGTGATCGGCGGCAATAATGGCCGGCCAGTTTTTATCGATCCAATCCTGTTGCACCGTAATGGCTTCAAGCTCAGCCTCGCCCCCCAAAGGCGTGCACTGGTTAAATAAGCTGCTGACATAGACCGCCTTGGTGAGGATATCAGTTGCCAAGTCAGTCAATTGACGCGGGTCCTCTGTGGGGGTTACGGCAGGTTGTTGTGCACACCCGGAAACCAGGGCGATGGCAAGGATCAGGGGGGACAAGAGGTGGGCAGTTAGTGTTTTCGTGCTGAATTTTTCTATTGTTTTCATGCTGATGCTTCCGGGTCAGGCGGTTTTATCGGGTAAGGGCAAACGAATCGTAAAGCAGGTTCCCTTGCCCGGCGTTGACTCCACCTCAATCTTGCCCTTGTGGTGCTCGGTGATAATGAAATAGGAAACCGATAAGCCCAGACCCGTACCTTTGCCCACTTCTTTGGTCGTGTAGAAGGGTTCAAAAATATGGTTTTTAACGTTGTCTTCCATGCCTGGGCCATTATCTTCCACCTCAATAACCACGTAGGAGGCTTCCGTGTAGGCGCGAATAGTAATAGTCGGCTTGAATTGTGGTTCGGCATTGTTTTGCAGGTCGCTGGCCAACGCCTGCCGCGCATTGCGTAGCAGATTCAGGATGACCTGCTGTATTTCAGGAGCCGAACCCATCACACCGGGTAAATCCTTGCTGATCTCCTTGATGACTTTCGCAGGCTTAACTTTACGTTCTTTGGATTCACCCGTGCTAATGCTTAACTCAACACTGTGATCAATGACACTTTTCAGATCCATCAGGCTGGTATTGCGGTTACTGATGTGGGAGAACTCCAGCATGTTGGTGACAATCTTGGCTGCCCGTTCACCGGCTTCTTTAATGTCATCCAGAAAACTGTAGATATTGCGTGTGCGCAAATACTCGTGCACTTGCTCTACGCTGATGCCCAGATTTTTCGACACATCATGGTTGGACGCCAACTCCGGTGAGGTGCGCCGATAGATATTTTGCACGCTGTGCAGGATTGCCCCGATAGGGTTGTTGATCTCGTGGGCAATACCCGCCGCCAATTCCCCGAGCGACAACATCTTTTCATTCTGGATCATCCTGTGTTCCAGCTTGACACGCATGGTCACGTCATCAATACGAATCACCGCACCAATGCCCTGGGCCGCAATTAACGGGTAAATAGTCATGTCGGTGTAGCGTGCTTCGCTGCCCTGGCCCTGTTGCATATTTTCGTTGACCAGAGGCACGCCGCTTTCAATGGTTTTTTTAATGGTGGCCACACTGATCGGCAGGCTGGGATACACCTCGTTCAGGTGATGATGCAGGGCTTCATCGGGAGAGATACCCGTGTTAAATGCCGCCGATGCATTCCAGTGAGTGACATAACCCTGGTGGGTAACCCCGATCAACACCGACGGCATGGAGTTGATCATGCTGTGCAAGTAATCCTGGGTTTCGCGCAGCAACAACACCGTTGCCTCATGCCGTGCAATCTCATCCTGTAAACGGTTGTTGGTCTGGTGGAGGCTTTCGGTGCGCTCGGCAATCTTGTGCTCGAGCTCCCGCTGGGATTCCTTCAATGCTTTACGGGCGCGCTTGTTGTTGAGGCGGCTGCGTTGCAAACCGATGATCAACAAACTTTGCAACAGGAACATCAAGGTGATCACCAGCCACAAGATATTGCTGTAACCGCTGCTGTCTTGTGGGGCGGGGCTGGCCTGTTGGGCGACGCCGGGCAGGGCACTGAAAAGGCACCCGGCCAGGAAAGACCGGCTGACACATGGCCTGAAATAATGGCCGATCCAGGAAAATAACGAGGCGATGGTCCCAGGCAACAGGGTTGGAGAGTTCTTGGACATAGCACCACACAGTATTGAGCGGACAAGGTGCCACATTCTACTCAGCAACGCCGAAGAAAACTAACGTGCTGCAGACGGGCATTATCGGAAGACAGCTGATCCTGATGAACGTTGGTTGCGAGGTGGAATAAATAACCCGCTAGCGCGTGATTTGCGAGACAAATCAGCAACTTGTGGACGACGGGTGCGGTTTGTATAAAAGTGTTTGACAAGGCATCTGAATTCGGTAGAATGCGCACCTCTCAACGGGGGCGGTTAGCTCAGTTGGTAGAGCAATGCCCTTACAAGGCATGGGTCACAAGTTCGAGTCTTGTACCGCCCACCAC